>NZ_JBQKLN010000018.1:0-76764 GCF_052116205.1 Prevotella sp. Sow4_E9_plate
TTAATTGATGGTGTAAAGATACGAAAAATATTCCAGATAACAGCATAAAGCAGAGATTATTTTCGTGAAATATAAACATTTTAAACAGGCCTTACTTTTTAAAGTGGGCTCAGTAATAAAGCTCAGCAAGTTGCTGGTTTACATATAGTCCACGGCTGCGAGGGTAAGCCACGGTTATAGACCGTTCCAGGTTGATGATGGCGTGTCTTGCCATGGTTTCCTTTTCCACGACGTTCTTAGTCTGTTCGGAAATCTTCTTGCAAGTCATGCCCAAGTAGAAGAGACAGTTCATATTTGGGTTGTCTTTCTTCATCTCTGCCGCCTTGTTCAGATAGGTATAGGCTTCTCGGTACTTTTCCAAGTTATAATAGCACAATCCTATGACGAGGTTAGACTCAAAATTGTCGAATCCATCGGCTATAAGCTTCTTGTATCTAGGGATGGCTTGCTCGTATCTAAGCTGTAAATAGAGAGAATAGGCAAGCTCCTTGTTGATGAGAATATTCGTGGAGTCACGTTTTTCTACATACGACAAGGCGAAAGCTGAAACGCTTTCAGGCTCCCCATGGTTGTTCCATTGCTGAAGTAGGGTGGCAAATACCTCCCCGTCGTATGGGTATTTGCCATAGATAGTCATGCCATATGATTCTACCTTTTTTTTATCGCCAAGATTAAGATAGGAATAGAACATCATGCGCAAGTCTTCATGGTTGAGACTGTCGTTAGGAATGCTATCCATGCAGGCGATGCACTTTTTGTTGTCGCCACGAAGACGATAGCAAGAAGCGAGCTTTCTGAGAACATTCAAATCGTGTGGATGCTCATTGATATATTGCTGGTAATAGGTGATGGCATGGAACGAGTCATGCTCGTTCATGCAACTGTCGCCCTGCAGTATCAAGCGATGGATGGGAGTTTGTTCTTTCTTGGCAGATATTCCGATGATTCCAATGAATACCAAACAAGTGATGAATATAAATCTTTTCATTCTTATGTTGTCCGTTTGTTGTTATGATGTAGATACGATCAGTTAATCGAGCTGGAGTTACTCCAGCTCGATAGGGTTGCCCTTGTTGCTTCGGTTTAGAGCCTTGATGGCACCTTCGGGTAATTTCTTAAACGTAACTCCAGTTTTTCTCGCTGTTGCTTTGAGAGCTTCTGCGCCATCAAATTTATGCTTAGCCTCTCTTAACTCTTTCTGTGTTACTTTCTCTCTTGCCTTTTCCGTGAAAGTTATGCTTTCGGTCCCATTCAATGTGCTCATACCGATAGCATTGAATATGTATTGTTTGTTCTGGTCGTAAGCAAGTAGAACAAGACCAGGCAGTCCGGAAATTTTCCAAGGTCCTTCGCTTATAGGTATGTCTTCTGAGTACCAGGCATACCAGGTCCTGCCTTTGAAGAGTGCTTTTGCCAGCAGGCATTTATAGCCGATGATGGTAGTTGCGCTATCTGGGATAAGCTGCCAGTTTGGTACCTCGATTTTTTCTGTACATTGGTAATAGTTACCAAGGACTTTGTCCAGTAAAGTTGTTTGCCCCTTTGATGGATAGTTCTTGTAGAATTCCCAACGGATTCTGCCACCGCTAGGTATTTTACTCATGTCATGTTGCCCCGTCTTAGCTTGTTCATCCATGATAGAATCGGATATTTGCTTGGTTCTATCATAGAAATGAGTTGTCTTGCTACCGATGTCCAGTCGCATTTCGCTCTCCCAATAGTTGTAGGGAACTGTTGTGGTATCTGGTACCATTTTCCCATTGTAGGTGATGCGATAGTTTACCTTGTCAATATTGACCACTTTCTCATTTTTGTTGCCTTTCTGAGCATTCAAGCTGCATACTGTGAGTATGGCTGCTAATAATAATGTTATTCTTCTCATAGTCGTTTGATGTTTAGAATTTCGGATGCAAAGGTAACACAAATGATAGAGATAGCCAAATCGGAATTACATGCCAGTGAGTACAGATGTATTGATAGCGAGCGAGTTACGATTAGCAAAAACTTAAAATACAAGCATTTTTGTAATGCTTCGATAAGTTAATGGAGTATAGCGAAAAACTTATGGGAGTGCTTATCTGATGATGTCGTCGAATGACTCAGCTCCAGTGTCACTCTTGATTCTCGACTTTCTTACCCTGATATTCGAGAGAGAGTATTGCAGGATTTGCATCACTTCCTCATCGCTCTTGCCGATATGGTAGAGGATGCAGAAGAGGCTTTGTGATGGATTCAAGTCGTAGTTCTCCAATCGTTTGTTATACGTCTCGTCTATCACCTTGAAGCTGGCGAGAAGTTGTCGGATGCCTTGCTTACCTATCTGGCTGATGTTTTGATTTTGTATCGTCATCGAATAATACACCAAGCCTTGGCTGATGTCTGTGAGCTCGGTAATTTGAGCCTTGTATTCCTCGATGTCCTTGTCACGGCGTTTCAGTTTGCGAAGCTGGGTGGTTATTTCGTGGTTTAATCGTTCGCATTGCTCCGATAACGAAGAGTTCTCCACATCTTTTAACTGGTGCAGTGACTCATGCAAGTTTTTAATAGTTTGGTGAGCCTTTCGGATTCTGGAAATAGAGAGGTAAGTCATCGTCAGGAGAATGATGAGCACGATGATGATTCCTACAAATATATAGGTCTTAACCTTTTCATAGCGATAACGGGTGTTACCACCCTCGTACATCAGTTTTACTTGCTTTTCCTTTCCTGAGTTTTCGTATTTGACAAGCAAAGGAGCTTCTTGTCGTAGTTCGTGGGCAACACGCTTTGCCATGAGCGTATCTCCTTTTTGTAGGGAGAGAAAATATAAGGGGAGATAATACTTATATCCTAAAGCAAAGGAATAGGATCCCCATGGCTGTATGTATTCTTGATTTATGCTATAGTTTTCTTTGATATGCTGCATGGCGAAGGCATGGGTTTCCTTGCTGTTTCTTGTGAGCAAGCGATAGAAATCGATGTTGTTGTCATATTTTACCCCGTGATTGTCTTGCGCTTTCTTTGCATAGCTTATCAAGATGGAATCAGGCACATCACCCCTGTCCATCAAGGCTTGGAAGTAATGATAGTACATGGGTCCCAAGGTACTGTCCTTGTTCTCTTTTATTTGATTGGCAACTTCGAAAGCTTGGTTGGCAAGTTCCTGATCTTGGTTGTTGATGCCACGATAGAGTAGTGCCCAGGCACGGTAGCGGATATTGTTGGTTTGGCGAGCCTCGTCTTCTAACTCTACGGTGTAAATGTTTTGGTGGGTAATGCGACACAATATGTCGTACATATCCAGCTTCTCCTTTTCTCTCATGTTGCTATCGTAGGCGATGGCCTGTGAGAACCATTTGATGGCTTTTGTGGTATCTCGATAGTTGTTGAGTGTCGAGGCTCCCTTATAATATAAGGAACGTGCAAGAAGGGGCTCATCCTTTTCGTTCACGAAGATGTTGATGGCATCGTCTATGTCGTTTTCTTTATAGATGTAACCCTTGAGTTGATATTCTATCTTGGCTGTTAAGAGCTTATAGTAGCCTTTGTTGTCGTTGCTGTCAGCACGAGAGAGGAATACCTTGGCTTGTGCAGGGTATTCGTCGGCAAGGTCGTCTATCTCAGGGAAGGATAGGCGATATCCTGAGTCCATGCAACTGGCGAGTATGGCTAGCTGCATGATAGTGAACAGAAATATGATGATTTTCTTGCTTGTATAAATCATATTGTTATCGTCAAATTATCAACTTTACATTTGTTGTTTCAGAAATCTTTTTGCAAAAGTACAATAAATTGTCGATAAGAACAAGAAAATAAGCTTTCTATTTCAGATTTTTGTAGAAACTCGCAAAAATCTGAAATGGAAAGCCTTTGAGATGTCCCTATCGCTCGATTGGATTGAAGACACGTTTCCTTGCTTTTGGTTTGATAGGTTTTCCATTCTCATCTGTCCACTTTTCATATCTTAGCATCTCGCTTCCATCGTCTCTCAGCTTGATTTTGGTGAGGTCAGACTGGGAAACTTTCTCTGCCTCTTCGGGCTTGGCGTATTTGAGAGTCTCCTTGCCTTTCAGGTCTTCCAGTCCGATGGCGTTGAGATAGAATTGTTGCTGTGCATCGTAGGCACGGAGTATGAGACCAGGCAGACCGCAGAGCTTCCAAGGACCTTCTGGCACAGGGATATCCTCAGCATACCAAGCTAACCAAGTTCTTCCCTTGAAGTTGGTCTTGGCGAGTTGGCAATGATAGCCGATGATGGTTGTAGTGCTGTCTGGGATGAGTTGCCAATCAGGAGTCTCGGTCTTTTCGATGCAGTGATAGGTTCTCAAAGCCCACGATTCCTGAAATAGGGTCTGACCGTTCTTTGGGTAGTTCTTGAGGAATTCAAAGTCCATGCATTTTACCGGTTCGGCTTTTCTTAGGTCAATGACACCGCCTGAAAACATCATTTGTAAGACTTGCTTTTTCCATTGCTCCTTGGACTGGTTATAGAAGTGAGTGATGTTGCTACCGATGTCGAGTCGCATCTGTGCCTTGCGATAGATATACGGTATTTCTGTGGTGTCGTTTACCTGTTTTGTATCGTAGGTGATGCGATACTTCACTTGGTCGAGGGTGAGTGTGTCCACGCCCGATCCCATCTGTGCTTTTGCGGTCAGGCTGCCTAAGGCGAGGATGGCTGCGAAAATCAATGTAAGTTTCTTCATGTTCTCTATTTATTTTTTGATGCTTATTTACGAGTAAGACGCAGAGATAGGGAAAAGGTAAACAGAATAATGACGGTCAGTTGGATTATCTGAAGCAGAAGTAGTCTATGTGAATAATACTCTAGAACGAGGCAATCTAGAAGAAACACCCGTAAAATGGGGAAAGAAGAGATTGAAAATCTTCCCTTAAAAGATATTCTCACCAGACTTAACCTGTAAAGATATCTCTTCGTAGATTTCGCGGCATCTCTTTTCCTTCATTTTATTCTTTACGCCAACGGCAATCATATCCTCTACGGTCGGATGCCCAGTCCCATTTACAGATGTTGCGTGTTCTCCATTATATCCCTCGGTGCAATGGGTGAGGTCGTAGGCAGGAGCTAAATGCCAGTGCCATTTGCCATCGCTCTCTTTCTGAACCAAGAAAGAGAAGTTCTTGCAGTGGTCGTCCTTGTTGTCCATTATGTAATTAAAAACCATGCGGCGGAACATCTCTTCCACATCCTCTTGGCTTTGGGTAAGATAACCTGTAAGCGCCAAAAGGTTGAGATAATCTAGAATAGGGTTGGAAAGGGAAACGTTGAGCAAGGCTCCAGCTGTGGCTACGTGAATACGTTCGCCTGTTGGAGAAATGTCGAAGCGACGGCAGGCAAAATACTTGTTGTTTACCAGTTTGAACTCGGGTACTTGGATGCCACATTGCTTGGCTATCTCATTATAATGATACTCTTGCTTTCCCATATCTTGTGGGTCATAGGTATGGCGAAACTTGACCAACCAATGACCATCCTCATTTGTGAAAATGGCTTTCGGGCGACAACCGCCACTATTACCACTATTATATAATAGCAATCCTGCGTCATTATCCTGTTGCTCCTTCAATACTTCCAAGGCTTTGGCTTGTAAAAGGTCAAAGTCCTCAATCTCGTGTCCAGTCTGGATAGAAGTTATAGGTTCGTAGGTCAATGCGCCCATACCTCCATTGCCCACGATGCTCAGTCGGTCGAGAGCAGATAGCTCAAAGTCGTTGATACCCTCTTTTAGCAAGGCTTTATGCAATAGGTATCTACCATATCCATCGGGAAGGCTGTCTTCGAAGATGCCAAAGTTCCCGTTGAAAGGGGTGGCTTTGGCAATGAAAAGACCAGGCTTCAGTGGCAATTCCAACGGAGATATACTAAAGCCTGATGCCAACCACTGATTGTCATATTCGAAGGTGCATACCTTTCCATCGGCACTCAATGACAGTGTGCCGACTTTCTCCTGGTGATATTTCACGGCTAAAGATTCTATACGTTTCATTGTCTGTAAGCCTTTTTCTTATTAGCGTTTCTTTTTATCTGTTGCAACTCCTCCATGGTGGAGTACTTGGGTTGCGAGAAGACGTTCTTGATTTCTGATGTGTATTCCAAAGCTATGGCGATACCTATCAGATTTTTGAGGGAGATGAGGCCCTTTTGTTCGAATCTGGTGATGTTGCTGACGGCAACGCCTGACTTGTCTGCCACTTGCTCACGTGTCAGATTCTTCTCTATTCTTCGTTTTCTGAAGTCGTTTGCCATCTCCTTTGCAATCTCATCAGGATTGTCGTGGAGGTAGTTATCTAATATTGCTAATATATTGTTCGTTTCTTGCATAATCATTGGGATAATAATAAGATATTATCAGTTGCAAAGATACAAAAAATAATGTTATGTTCCAAATAAAAATCAATTAAAAAGTCAAAATCCCTTATAACCTTGTCTCCATATATTTTTTTGTTGAAAGAAGGAAGTTTTTTTATCTTAATTTATTTTGTCCTTCACCTATTTTGTTGTAACTTTGCAGTCGAAATTCGAATTTAAATTATTTTATGTAATTATGGCAAAAAAAGCTCTTTTAATGATTCTCGACGGATGGGGAATCGGTAAGCATGATAAGGGTGATGTTATCTTCAAGACTCCAACTCCTTATCTCGATTATTTGACAGCAGTTTCTGCACATTCTACTCTCCAGACTTGTGGCGAGGACGTAGGTCTTCCTAACGGTCAGATGGGTAACTCTGAGGTAGGTCACCTCAACATCGGTGCTGGTCGTGTGGTATATCAGGACCTCGTTAAGATCAACAAGGCTTGCGAGAGCGGTGACATCTTGAAGAATCAGGAGATCATCAACGCTTACAGCTATGCTCAGAAGACTGGTAAGAAACTCCACTTGATGGGCTTGACTTCTACCGGTGGTGTTCACTCTTCTTTGGATCACCTTTTCAAGTTGATTGAGATTGGTAAGGAATATGGTTTGAAGGAGACATACGTTCACTGCTTCATGGATGGCCGTGATACAGACCCTAAGAGCGGTAAGGGCTTCATCGAGGAGGTGCAGGCTTGCTGCGACAAGAACGGTGCACACATCGCAAGCATCGTAGGTCGTTTCTATGCTATGGACCGTGACAAGCGCTGGAACCGTGTGAAGGAAGCATACGACTTGCTCGTTGAGGGTAAGGGTAAGCAGGCTGACGATATGGTGAAGGCAATGCAGGAGAGCTATGATGAGGACGTAACTGACGAGTTCATCAAGCCAATCAATAACTCTAAGGTTGACGGTACTATCCAGGAGGGTGATGTTGTTATCTTCATCAACTACCGTAACGACCGTGCCAAGGAGTTGACACAGGTATTGACTCAGCAGGATATGCCAGAGGAAGGCATGCACACCATCAAGGACTTGCAGTACTACTGCATGACTCCATACGATGCAAGCTTCCAGGGTGTTCACATCCTCTTCCCTAAGGAGAACGTAATGAATACTCTCGGCGAGTACTTGAGTGCACAGGGCAAGAAGCAGCTCCACACTGCAGAGACAGAGAAGTATGCTCACGTAACATTCTTCTTCAATGGTGGTCGTGAGACTCCATACGAGGGCGAGGACCGTATCCTGGTTCCTTCTCCAAAGGTAGCTACATACGACCTGAAGCCAGAGATGAGCGCTTACGAGGTAAAGGATAAGTTGGTTGGTGCTATCAACACTCAGGAGTACGACTTCATCGTTGTAAACTTCGCTAATGGTGATATGGTAGGTCACACAGGTATCTACAACGCTATCGCTAAGGCTGTTCACGCTGTTGACAACTGTGTAAAGGACGTTATCGAGGCTGCCAAGGCTAACGATTATGAGGCTATCATCATCGCTGACCACGGTAATGCAGACCACGCTATCAACGAGGACGGTACACCAAACACTGCTCACTCTTTGAACCCAGTTCCATTCATCTACGTAACTGACAACAACTCAGCTACCGTTAAGGATGGCCGTTTGGCAGACGTTGCTCCTTCTATCCTCCACATCATGGGTTTGGAGCAGCCAGCTGATATGACTGGTGAGAACTTGATTTCTGACAACAAGTAAAAACGATTTTATATACCTCAAAAAAGTATCCTAAGATACTTGGCCAAGTATCTTAGGATACTTGCGTAAGTATCTTAAGATACTTTTGAATTTATATTAAGCATGAACGTAAAGATAGAAGAAAGTTGGAAACAGCATATAGGAGAAGAGTTCGACAAGCAGTATTTTGTTGACCTCACCAACTTCGTGAAAGAGGAATACCTGCGTACGCCCTGTTATCCTCCTGGCCGCTTGATTTTCAATGCCTTCAATCTCTGTCCTTTTGATGATGTGAAGGTAGTAATTATCGGACAGGATCCATACCATGAGCCGGGTCAGGCGATGGGACTGAGTTTCTCTGTGCCGGACGGAATCACTTTTCCACCATCATTGATTAATATATTCAAGGAGATTCAGATGGATCTCGGTACTCCGATGCCAGCCACGGGCGATTTAACCCGCTGGGCAAAGCAGGGAGTCCTGTTGCTCAACGCCACGTTGACCGTTCGTGCCCATCAGGCTGCGAGTCATCAGCGCAAAGGCTGGGAGGAGTTTACCGATGCTGCCATCACGGCGCTCAGCAAGGATAAGGAGCACCTGGTGTTTATCCTTTGGGGCGGTTATGCCCGGAGCAAGGCGAAGCTCATCGATACAAGCAAGCATCTGATATTGGAAAGCGTTCATCCTTCGCCATTATCAGCCAACAGAGGCGGATGGTTTGGCAATCATCATTTCTCCCGCTGCAATGCGTATCTGCTGCAGAACGGAATTGCGCCTATCCAATGGTAGGTACACTTATTAATATATAGCTATCCACTCATGGGTAGCTATCAGTATTTTTATTATACACTCAAAGAAATTTATTCATCTCAAAAAACATTATGAAGAAAGACGAACTGCGTATTCTGCAGGTGGGCAACGTGTTGGTTTCACCTGATATTATCACCGAAAAATTCTGTTGCGACCTTGATGCCTGCAAGGGCGAATGCTGCATTGAAGGCGATGCGGGAGCTCCTGTTACCCTGGAGGAGATTATGGAGATTGAGGATGCGCTGGATGTGGTTTGGGATGATCTCTCGGCTTCTGCTCAGGCTATCATAGATAAGCAGGGCGTGGCTTATACCGATATTGAAGGCGATTTGGTGACGAGCATCGTGAATGGTAAGGATTGTGTGTTTACCTGCTATCAGGATTTGAAAGACCTGGGCGATGGACATACGATTCCTAACTGTTGTCTCTGTGCCTTGGAGCGTGCTTATCGCGAAGGAAAGTCGAAGTTCAAGAAGCCTATCTCCTGTGCTTTGTATCCAATCCGTGCCAAGGATTTCGGCAACGAGGTGTATGGCATCAACTATAACAAGTGGCGCATCTGCAAGGATGCCATCAAGAAGGGAGAGGAGTTGAATCTTCCGGTTTATAAGTTCCTGGAAGGTCCGCTGATTGAGAAGTTCGGTAAGGAATGGTATGGTGAGCTTTGCGAAGTGGCAGAGCAGTTGCTTGCCGATTTGGAAGATTAAATTCAGTTTAGTTTGAGACTTTGGAAGATATGATTTCCAAAGTCTTTTTTATTTGGTGCAACAAAGTTTTTTTAGCATAATAAAAAAGAGATTTCGAAAAGCTTGCTAGCTTATTCCGAAATCTCTAATCCTTCAATATTTACGATATTGCTTTTTTTGAATCTGCCATTCCATGTGAGGGTATAGATTCTTTGATTTTGAAATCTGAAGCGGAAGAAAGCCTGTTCATCCAATTCTCCGTTGCAAACGTATTGAAACCCATTGATGTTCAGTTTTTCTCCTCTGTGGGCCTCTCTGATGGTAATACGGATGGTGCCATAGAAGGGACGACCAAAGTCAATATTGTAGCCTAAAGAGTCGTTATAGGTACGAATGGGTTTGAGGACTTTTCCTAATTTATTCTCAGATTGACACACCTTGAATTCTTCTGTAGGAAGATTTCTGTCAATGTCCATGCTTCCTGTAGGACGATGCCAACCATACGGTTGATACTCTTCAGTTTTCCAATCAATGATGTTGGTACGGGCATCAAAACGCTCACTTTCTCCAGAATAGCAATCCTTGGGTTGTCGACAGAGCCAGGAGCCATCAGTTTGGTGGTGGAAAGGAACGCTGTCCTGATCCCAACCGTATATCTCCAGTGAAAGCTGTTTGCCATGGCTAGGCTTGCCCTGAGGTGCATACCATACAGCAATGACGTTGTCACCGGCTTTCAGATATCGGGTGATATCAAAAGTGCGTGATTGGAGTACATCATTCTTGATGCCTTCGAATTTTAAGCTTCCCGTTACGTTTCTTTCATTTATATATATCTTGTAGTCGCCTGTACTGGCAACATTTGCGAATGCCTGTAGTGGGCGATGTGGCATGACATAGTTTTTTCTAAACCATACTTCTGCTGATTCATCGGGGAGTGGATATGAAATCCAATGGGTACCGAACTCTTGTGCATTGGAGCTCAGTACCCATAGTAATGAAAATATGAGAGAAGTTATATATCTCATTTATTTGATCAATTTTGTTTCTCCAGCCTTGAAGTTGAGGACTTTCTGCTTTCCGTTGTAATTGACGGTCAGGCTTCCTTCGTTCTTGCTGGTAATAATAGCTTTCTTAACTTGTCCTTTATTCCATGATAGTGCAACCTCGTAATTGCCGCGAGCCTTGATACCCTTTATCTCTCCTGCAGACCATTCTTTAGGAAGAGCAGGGAGTAAATCCATCGTCTCGCCATCACATTGCATCAGCATCTCGCATACACCTGCTGTGCCACCGAAGTTGCCATCAATCTGGAATGGTGGATGGGCATCAAAGAGGTTAGGGTAGGTGCCACCGCTATGGTGCTTGCTATCCTTGTAAACTTCAGGGCTTACGTAGGTGAGCAGCTTGCGGTATATCTGGTAGGCCTTGTCGGCACGATGCAGGCGCGCCCAGAGGTTGATTCTCCAGCCAGTACTCCAGCCGGTGGAATTATCGCCCTTGATTTCAAGAGTCTTGGTTGCGGCAGCAGCAAGCTCCGGAGTCTTATCTACCGAAATCTGATGGAACGGATAGAGTCCCAGCAGGTGTGACTGGTGGCGATGATGCCAATCCTGGTCTTCCCAATCGTGATACCACTCCATCAGATTGCCTCGCTTCCCGATGTGGTAAGGGCGCAGGCGATTGAGGGCCGATTGCAACTGCTGCTGGTAATCGTTGTCGATACCCAGGGTTTTTGCTCCCTTGATGGTGTTCTTAAAGAGCTCGCGGATGATGGCGAGATCGGCGGTTCCGCCATAGAAACTGCTGCCGCGGTAGCCCTTATCGGTGATGTAATCTGCCTCTGGCGATGTGCAAGGGGCTGTAATCAGTTCGTTTGGATTGTGTGGATTCGGGATAAGCCACTCCAGCAGGAAGTCGGCAGCGCCCTTCATCAAAGGGTAGGCTGTATTGCGAAGATATTCGGTATCTCGCGTATAGTCGTAGTGATCCCAAAGGGTTTCTACGAGCCAGGCTCCACCCATCGCCCAGTTGCTCCACTGTGGACTCTCGTTTCCGGTTCCCACAGGATTGCTCATCGCCCAGGCATCTGTATTGTGTCCGGCGCACCATCCCTTATCGATGCCGTAGAAATACTGGGCATTGTGTCGGCCTGTCACCGACATGCCTTCAACCAATCCGTTTACCGGGGCAACCAGTTCTGGTAGGTTAGTAACTTCTGCCGGCCAGTAATTTTCTTCCAGGTTGATGTTGATGGTATAGTTGCCGCGCCATGGCGAACGGAGGGCTGGTGCCCAGAGTCCCTGCAGGTTGGCTGGCACGCCCTTGGTTCTACTGCTGCTGATGAGTAGGTATCTGCCATATTGGAAGTAGAGCTGTTCCAGATAAGGATTGTTCTCGTGGTTGTCGCTGTAGGCGAGCAATTGCCTGTCGGTAGGGCGGGTGGCATCATATTTGGCTCCTTTCAGATTCAGGCTTACTCTGTCAAAGAGCTTCTTGTAGTCGGCGATGTGGCGCTGCTTGAATTCATCGTATGTAAAGTTGGCAAGATGCCAGGCATCATCGGCTACGTTCTCTATGTATGGAGCACCTTCCTTCACGGGATGCTTGTCGAAGCCATTGTAACTCGTTTCGTTGATGAGATAGATGATAGCCTCGCTCACATCCTTCAGATGGAGAACTGAATCGCTTGCCCACACTTTTCCGTCGGTGTTCTTCACCTGAAGCATGGCACAGTAATGCGTGCTGTTGGCTTCGTCACCGAGCACATGTCCCGTCATGGTGAGTTGTCCTCTAGATGCTTTCACCTGATGGGGAATGAGGGAGGTGAGGGAGATGTCGCTGTTGATGGCTCTCTTTTGGGAGGCACTCAGCTTGATGGCAATCATCTTGTCGGGATGAGAAGCAAAATACTCTTTGGTATATTGAATGCCGTTGCGCCTGTAAAGAACAGTAGCCAGGGAGTTGTCGAGGCTCAGTTCGCGGTAATAATCCGTAAACTCGCCCTGGTTGCAGTCTTTGATGTTGATCATGCCCAGCGGCTGATAGAACTCCGAGTTGTGACCTTGTACATAGTGCTGCAGGGAATCGGCAGTCTTGTAATCCTCTTTAAACAACGCCTCTCTGATTTTTGGAATCCACTTGAAGGCATCGCCACCTTCGTTGGGATTTACAGGAACACCCGTCCAAAGGGTGAGGTCATTGAGCTGGATAGAGTCATTATTGGCTCCACCATAAATTAGCGCACCCAGTTTGCCATTGCCTATCGGCAGTGACTCTTCGAAGGCGTATGCAGGTTTGTTGTACCACAACTTGTTGGGTTGCGGTATTTTGCTAACAGTTGCCGCCTGGCAGTTCAAAAGACCTGAGGCTGTTAGTGCAAGCGTAAAAAGCAGATGCTTCATAAATTCTGTTTTGTTAGTTGTTAAAATATGATGCTTGGAAGTGATGCCCATAGGACGAGCTTATCTAAAAAAGGGGGTAGACTCTTGCCTAGTCTGCCCCCAATATGTTCGTGTTAACTTTAAGCGTCGATATTGGCATAAGTAGCGTTCTGCTCAATGAACTCGCGGCGTGGCTCCACATCATCGCCCATCAGCATAGAGAAAATCTCGTCAGCCTGAGCTGCATTATCGATGGTTACCTGCTTGAGCAAGCGGGTAGATGGGTCCATAGTGGTTTCCCAAAGCTGCTCTGGGTTCATCTCACCCAAACCTTTGTATCGCTGAGTGTGAATATTCTTGTCTTCCAACCCCTCGCCATACTTGTCGATGAATGCCTGGCGCTGCTGCTCTGTATAGCAATACTCGCTCACCTTGTTACGGTAAGTACACTTGTAGAGAGGTGGAGTAGCGATGTATAAGTGACCTTCCTCGATAACCTTTGGCATGAAGCGATAGAACAAAGTCATAATCAATGTGTCGATGTGTGAACCATCGACGTCGGCATCGGTCATGATAATAATCTTGTCGTAACGCAGCTTGTCTGTGTTTGCCTCCTTGCTGTCTTCACCGTCTACACCGAAGCGAACTCCGATACTCTGGATAATGTTCATGACAGACTCAGCTTCGAATACTTTATGCCACTGAACCTTTTCTACGTTCAGAATCTTACCACGCAATGGGAGAATAGCCTGGCGGAAACGGTCGCGACCCTGCTTGGCTGAACCACCAGCGGAATCACCCTCGACAAGGAAAATCTCGCATTCCTTAGGATCCTTCATGGAACAGTCTGCAAGCTTACCAGGCAGACCACCACCTGTCATGAAGTTCTTGCGCTGTACGCTTTCACGTGCCTTGCGGGCTGCAATACGTGCAGTAGCAGCCAATACCACCTTCTCGCAGATGCGCTTAGCTTCGTCTGGATGCTCCTCCAGGTAATCAGCCAAAGCTTCATTTACTGCCTGTTGGACGGCTCCCTGAACCTCGCTGTTACCGAGCTTGGTCTTGGTCTGTCCCTCAAACTGAGGTTCTGCCACCTTGATAGAGATGACGGCTGTAAGACCCTCGCGGAAGTCCTCTGGTGCAATCTCTACCTTTGCCTTCTCTATTTGCTTAGAGATGGTCGGGTCGGCTTCTGCGTAAGCCTTCAGAGTACGAGTCAACGCCATGCGGAAACCAGTCAGATGGGTACCACCCTCAATGGTGTTGATGTTATTGACGTATGAGTGGATATTCTCTGAATAGTCTGTGTTGTACATCACAGCAATCTCGATAGGAATACCCTGCTTCTCGGTCTTCAGATAGATAACATCATCGAAGAGGTGAGTGCGGTGACGGTCTACGTAACGGACGAATTCCTTCAAACCATCCTTGGCATGGAATACCTCCTCCTTGGTCTTGCCTTCTTCGTCAGGGCGCAAATCTTTCAAGGTTATCTTGATGCCTGCGTTGAGGAATGCCAACTCGCGCATACGGTTAGCAATGATGTCCCATCTATAGACTGTGTGGGTAAAGATGGTTGGATCCGGCCAGAATTGCTGGCGTGTACCGCGCTTATCGGTTTCACCTACTACCTTGACGGGATAAAGAGGTTTACCCTTTTCGTATTCCTGCTGGTAGATTTTGCCGCCACGGAAGACCTGTGACAGCATGTGGGAAGAGAGTGCGTTTACACAACTTACACCCACACCATGCAAACCACCGGAAACTTTGTATGAACCCTTGTCGAACTTACCACCGGCATGGAGCACGGTCATTACGACTTCAAGGGCTGATTTATGTAGCTTCGCGTGCATATCCACAGGGATACCACGTCCATTATCTTCTACAGTGATAGAGTTGTCTTCGTTGATGGTAACTTCAATGTCTGTACAGTAGCCAGCCATTGCTTCATCAATAGAGTTGTCAACAGTTTCGTTGACCAAGTGGTGAAGACCTTTTTCAGAGATGTCACCAATGTACATCGCTGGGCGCTTGCGAACAGCTTCCAAGCCTTCAAGGACCTGAATGTTACTCGCTGAGTAATTATTTGCGTTGTTTTGATTATCTGCCATTTTAGTATTGTCTTATTTCTGTGCAAAGATACTAAAAAAAGCTGAGATACAGAAGGTTTTCTTTGTGAAAAATAGCGAAAAAAGAGATAAAAACAGAAGTTTTTTGAGAAGTGTAAGAAATAGCTGGAAAAAGTGCGAAAAACGTTGTGCTTACGATAGCAAAATGATAGGTAGATAGAGCGGTGAAATAGATGGGGAATCGTGAAAATGTTAAGGTGGTGATAAAAAGAATAAGGCTGCCACCCTTCTTGAAGGATTGCAGCCTTATTTATTTTTTGCTTCGACTTATAAGTTAGGCCAACTTAGCGATGTGCTGTGTAAGACCAGACTTCAAGTTTGCAGCCTTGTTCTCGTGGATAACGTTGATCTTAGCCAACTTGTCTAAAAGCTTCTGAACTGTAGGATAGAGCTTTACAGCCTCTTCCTTGTCAGACATGTTGCGCAACTTGCGGACAGCATTGCGCATAGTCTTTGCATAATACTTATTGTGCAAAGCCTTCTTCTTGTCCTGACGGATTCTCTTGATTGATGATTTATGATTTGCCATCTTCTTTTTTATGTTATTTTTTTATATTCTTGTTATTTGTAGTCCCTAGCAGAGTCGAACTGCTCTTTAGAGAATGAAAATCTCTCGTCCTAACCGATAGACGAAGGGACCATCGCTGTTTTGCGGGTGCAAAGTTACTACTTTTATTTGATTCCTGCAAATTTTTTACTGAAAATTTTCTCTAAATGCGTTTTTTTTTGTAATTTTGCCCTGTTTTTTAGTATATTTGACAAAATGGAAGTTAAAACCCGGGCAATCGTGTTGCAAACTATCAAGTATGGGGATGCTCAACTTATCGTGGATTTTTTCACAGAAAAGTTGGGTAGACTGTCTTTTATGGTCCGTATACCCAAGTCTTCTAAGGGAAGGTTGAAGCGTCAGTTGTTTCAGCCCTTGATGTTATTGCAATTGGAATTTGATTATCGTCCCAAGTCTAATCTTCAACGTATCCGGGAGGCTTCCATCGGTTATGCTTTTATTGATATTCCTTTCTCTCCTTACAAATTGGCTATTTCCATGTTCTTGGCTGAGTTGTTGTCTTATACCACGAAAAATGAGCAAGCCAATGCCTCGCTATATCTCTTTATGCAGGATAGTATTGAATGGCTGGATAGAGTGGAGGGGAGTTTTTCCAACTTTCATATTGTCTTTATGATTCGCCTGACTTTCTTTTTAGGTTTTTCGCCTAATATTGAAAGTGGAATGAGCGGTGATTATTTTGATTTGGTTGATGGATGTTTTGTACCCTATGTTCCTACGCACGTACATTATTTAAATAGGGAGGATTCTTTGCGGTTGGTTGCCCTGCTTCGTTTGGAGTATAAAACAATGCACCTCTACACAATGTCTCGTATGGAAAGAAACAGATGTGTAGAGGTGATTCTGGAATATTTTAAACTTCATGTTCCTGGTTTCCCGGAAATGAGGAGTTTTTCTGTTCTCAAAGAGCTGTTCGCTTAGTTGTCAACGGTTATTGCTTAAGCAAAACTGATGACTCCCTGTACAGCTGCTGCATCTCCGTTGTTATCGTCTTTAGGTTCTGCATTGCCTGAAGCGATGTTTCGGATTTCTTCGAGGGTCTGGCGTGTACGCTTATAGGTAGGTGTATTTTCTACCTGCAGGATAACGTCTTCGTTGTCAAGATCCTCCTGGCGGAACAGGAAGATGTGAGGATGGCGTTTGTACTGTGTTGTATTACCGTCAGTACCGTAATAGCGCTTACGTCTGTCTTCTCTTTCAGCTCTCTTTTCTTCTTCCTCAGCAAGTCGACGTGATTCTTCTTCTGTATGTTTCTTGAGATGGCGGTTCATGCCTTCTACATCCTCGAGACCGAATCCTGTTGCCAAAACGGTAACCTTAACCCTGCTACCCAATTCTGGGTCGATGGCCAATCCCCATTTCAATTCGAAGTCGTCTCCAAACTTCTCCATGAAATCGTTGACGTCGTTCATCTCGTCCATTGTCAAGCCAGGATTGTCCTTCTTTTCGCTTGCAAAAGCTATGCTCAAAAGGATTTTCTTAGAGTTGAATACATCATTATCATTGAGCAATGGTGAATTCAATGCATCTTCGATGGCCTTCTTGACACGACCTTCTCCCTCACCATAACCTGTACTCATAATAGCAACGCCACCATCTTTCAATACAGTCTTCACATCGTTGAAGTCAAGGTTGATAAGTCCGTGAACGGTAATGATTTCAGCGATACTCTTGGCAGCAACGCTCAATGTATCATCGGCTTTACCGAATGCATCGAGTACAGCGAGGTCTGGATAAATCTGGCGGAGACGCTCGTTGTTGATAACCAGCAATGCATCTACATGTTTAGACATTTCCTCAACGCCATCGAGAGCCTGGTCGATTTTCTTAGGACCCTCAAAGCGGAAAGGAATGGTAACGATACCTACAGTAAGAATGCCCAGTTCCTTACTTACTCTAGCGATGACTGGAGCAGCACCGGTACCGGTACCACCACCCATTCCGGCAGTGATAAATGCCATTTTAGTACCATCGTTGAGCATATTCTTGATGTCTTCCAATGTCTCTTCTGCTGCTTGGCGGGCTTTTGCAGGCTTGTTGCCGGCTCCAAGTCCTTCTTTTCCTAACTGCAGGTGTACAGGTACAGGGGAATCGTTGAGTGCTTGATTGTCTGTATTACAGAGCACAAAACTAACATCGTGAATGCCTTCTCGATACATATGGTTTACAGCGTTACCGCCGCCACCACCAACACCAATCACCTTGATGATGCTGTTTTCTTTCTCTGGCTCACCAAAGTCGAGAATATGTGGTGAATTGTTATTATCTAGCATAGTTGTATAATCTTAATATTTATTGTAATAGTCACTTTTTTTATTCTTCCTCAGAGATGGTGTCCTTAACGAAGCTCTTGATGCCTCTCATCATCTTGTGGAGGAGGCTGTTTTCTTTTCTTTCTTTTGCCTGTTTAGCAGCTTCTTCTTCTGCAGCCTTTCTTGCTTCTTCCTCTTCCAACTCTTTCTTGCGCTTGGCTTCTTCCTCTGCCTTCTGTTTTTCTGCAGCGGTTAGAACAACGCCCGTACCTACAGTTTCGTTTGGATTTCTTGGTGTCTTATGCAAGTCATTGACAGGTGTCGTCTCTGCAAAGGTGAAGAGATCTGTACCAATTTCGTTGCCTGCACAATTCATGTTACCCTTAGCCAACAATCCCAATACAGTATTCATCATACCGTTGTGATTGGTAATCTTTGGGTCTTTTGAATTCACGGTCTGGCTGACAAATTTAGCAATGCGAATCTTTTCGATATGGGTATGTGTCTTGAATACCTTATCGATTTCAGGCATGTTGCTGCCGCCGCCAGTCAGAATAATACCGCCCATCAGCTTGTCAGAGTACTCTACAGGAACCTGGAACCAGGCGTTCTCTACAATTTCCTCAACACGAGCCTCTACGATTTCGATAAACTTCTTGCTTTCTACGTATCGGTCTCGATCTATCTGATAGTTGAGGGTTGGGTCAATATTACTGATGTCTGTATATGCTTTGGCGTATTTCAATTTCATGTTTTCAGCATCAGTCTCTTCTACCTGCAGGCATGTAAGGTCCTTTGTAATGTTGCTGCTACCCAATGGGATGACAGACAAGTGACGGAGGATACCTTTATAATATACAGAGACCGTTGTTGTGTCAGCACCTAAATCTACCAACATACATCCAGCGCGTTTTTCCGAGTCGTTGAGAACGCTGTCAGCCATAGCCAAAGGTGCGAGATACATCTCAGCGATAGGGATGTTGGCATTTTCGAAGCATGTATTGATGTTATTGTAGAAATTCTTGCGCCAAAGAATGTTCAGGAAGATACCTTCCAGATGGTTGCACTGTATGCCGACTGGGTCAGTCTGGAATTGGTTATCTATTTTATATTCTTGTGTTGCTGCATCTAAAATCTCCTGATCAGGGTATGTCATGTTGCGGTTTACGTCCATGATTTCGTTGATCATTTCCTGAGATATGATGGAGTTGCCTGGCAAGTCTTTTACGATCACATTCTTGATGCTTCGTATTGATCGTCCTCCTACGCCCACATAAACTTGAGCAATATCTTGCTTCAAGATATTCTTCAATTTCTTGATGATGCTTGTTAGGCACTGGCAGGTCTTGTCGATGTTGTAGATGACTCCCTTTCTGATGCAAGAAGATGAGTTCTCCTCGACGATAGCAAGTACGGTGATGCTACCATCTAAATTCTTCTGACCTGCTATACCTGTCATCTTGGATGAACCAAGTTCGATAGCTACAATAAATTCCTTTGGCATAGTTCTTATATTATCTTTTCTGTTTCAATTTTAAATTAGCTATTGTGATGCTTTGTGCAAATAATCTGGTTGTCGAACTCGATGTTTATATATGAGTACTTGTTCCAACCTGCTTGTGAGAGGCCATACTTGTAGAATTTCTCCAACCTATCCATCTTTTTCTTGACGAATTCATTGATGTTTTTTTCTCTCTTGTCAATGTGATTGGTCTCCGGCAAGCAGCCTAGATATACAATGTGGTTGCCCACTCGTGGCACTAGCTCAATGCCTCTGTCGGGCAGCACATTTATCTGTTCTATCTGGTTTCTCCACAATTCACTAGTCATCAGAGCCTTGCTTAGTAATGAGATGTATTTCTTGGCAAACCACTTGTTGATATACCCGGTAGCGATGATGATATCGCTGGTATAGTTGGTGTTGGGCATAATCTGATAGTGATCATCTATGTAATAATCTTCATTGTTGATGCTCTTGATTCTTACGATTGGCATGCGTTGGGTGAGGTAGATATCTACCAGACCTTCTTGGGTCTTATAGCATTCTGCCGTCTTTACGAAAGGACTGGTCTTCAACGATTCTTCTATCTTTCTGGCATTCACGTCGTTCAGTGGTTTTGCCAGCGGATAGAGCTTGTTTATCTCCAGTCGTTTCTTGATTTCCTTCGCATTCAGAAAACCATTGGTCATCTCGTCTTGTATGTTGATGTTCACCTTAGTGCATACCAGGTTTGCTTCATCAGGTTTGTTAAACTTGGTGAAGGCAAACACTAGATATGTACCTATGATAAGGTCTAGTGTGATGATTGTGATTTTCTTCCAATTGATATGCATTTATTTTCTTATGTTATGGATATGCATTTATTTCTTTTCAAGAATCTCTGTAATTTGTGGTACGTAGTTGTCTAAGTCGCCAGCTCCTAATACAACAAGTACATCGAAATCCCTGTTCTTTACCAAGTCAAGTACATCTTCCTTGTGAATCATGCTCTTTTCAACACCAGGCTTCAAATTGTCGTAAATCAACTTGGAAGTTACTCCTGGAATTGGCTGTTCGCGAGCAGGATAGATATCGCAGAGTATCACTTCGTCAAGAAGACTCAAACTATTGGCAAAGTCCTTGTAGAAGTCACGGGTGCGGGTATAGAGGTGTGGCTGGAAGATAGCCGTAATCTTGCGATCTTTGTAAAGCTCACGAATACTCTTGGCGCTCTGGTAAATCTCCTTTGGGTGATGAGCGTAGTCAGAGAGGAATACAAGCTTGTCGTTCTTGATCTTGAAGTCGAAGCGGCGATCCACTCCACCGTAGGTCTTCATGCCGTAACGAAGCTCATCAGCCGTGCAGCCGTTCAACTGCGCCATAGCCATGGCAGCCACACCGTTTGTGATGTTGATTGGCACAGGCTGACCAAGTTCTACGCCTGTTACGTTCTCGATAGGAGAGATGAAATCGAATGTGATTCCGCCATTCTCTATCTTGATGTTTTCTGCGTGGAAGTCGCCTTCGTCCTGACTGTATTCATATATCTTGACGCCGTTCTGTACGTGCTGCTTCATTTCTAGATTCTTGTGGATGATAAGCGCACCGCCAGGCTGAATCAATTCTGTATAGTGGCGGAAACTTTCAAGATAAGCCTCCTTGGTGCCATAAATATCCAGGTGGTCAGGGTCTGTAGATGTGATGACGCTCATCCATGGACGTAACCAATGGAAGCTGCGGTCGAATTCATCTGCCTCGATTACTACGTAGTCGCTCTTGTCGGAGAGGATGTAGTTGGTGCCGTAGTTCTTTGAGATACCTCCCAGAAAGGCATTGCAGTCAACGTGACTCTGGTGCATGATATGGGCACACATGGTAGAAGTTGATGTCTTGCCGTGAGTACCTGCTACGCACAATCCTTTGTGAGTACGTGTCAATGTTCCTAAAACCTGTGCACGCTTCTCGATGGTGAAGTTGTTCTCATGGAAGAAAACCAGTTCCTTGTGTTCTGCTGGAATAGCTGGTGTATAGACGACCAATGTAGTCTTGGCATCCTTGCAAGCTTCAGGAATCAGGTCTACGTTTTCCTCATAGTGGATGAGCATTCCCTCTTTCTCCAACTCATGAGTCAGATTGGATGGAGTCTTGTCATATCCTGCTACTACCAACTTCTTGTTGAGGAAGTATCTTGCAATGGCACTCATACCTATGCCACCTGCTCCTACAAAATAAACTGCTTTAATATCTTTGATTTCCATTACTTTGTTGCTAATTTGATGACTTCGTCGGCGATGACGTCGGCTGAGTTCTTTAATCCTAATTTCTTAATGTTCTCACAGAGTGAAGCGAGCTTGGCTTCGTCCTTCACTGTTTCAACGGCTTTCTTCAGCAATACCTCAGGTGCGTCTGCGTCCTTGACGTAGATGGCAGCATCCTTGTTGACCAATGCCATGGCATTCTTGGTCTGGTGATCTTCTGCCACGTTAGGGCTTGGAACCAGGATGACGGCTTTGCCGATGAGGCAGAACTCGCTGATGCTGCTGGCACCGGCACGGCTGATAACCAGGTCGGCTGCCTTGTAAGCTGCGCCCATGTCGCTGATGAAGTCTGTTACCTTGAGCATAGGCAAATCCTTACCTTTAAGTTGCTCCATGATAGCAGCATTGTAGTACTTACCTGTCTGCCAGATGAACTGTACACCGCTTTCCTTCACCAGGTCGAGGTGCTGAAGTATGCTCTCGTTAATGGTTCTGGCTCCGAGGCTACCACCTACGAGCAGGATGGTCTTCTTTTCCGGATCGAGTCCGAATTGCTTTCTAGCCTCTTCCTTGCTGATAGTAGAATCAAGTACATTCTGTCGGACTGGGTTACCCGTCATGATAATCTTGTCGGCAGGGAAGAAACGCTCCATTCCTTCGTAAGCCACGCATATCTTTTCAGCCTTCTTAGCCAAGAGCTTATTGGTGACACCTGCGTATGAGTTCTGTTCCTGAATGAGACAAGGAATACCTTTGCTGGCGCAAACATTGAGAGTTGGTCCACTGGCGTAGCCGCCCACTCCTACAGCCGCCATTGGCTTGAAGTTCTTGATGATGTTCTTAGCCATGTGCTGACTTTTCCATATCTTGAAGAGTACAGCGACATTTTTGAGCAGATGTTTTCTGTCGAAGCCGCAGATTGGCAATCCTTTGATTTCATAACCTGCAGCAGGAACACGCTGCATTTCCATTCTGCCGAGTGCTCCTACGAACAAAATTTTAGCATCAGGGCGTTTCGCCTTGATGGCATTTGCGATGGATACAGCAGGGAATATATGACCACCTGTACCGCCTCCGCTTATGATAATTCTTAGTTCATTATTCATATCCATTCTAGTTTGCTGACCCGAAGGTCATAAATCCAACGCAAAGGTAAGCAAAAAAATCCATTTAATGGCATTTTTTGCTTAATTAATTATACTTTTTTTTATGCAACAGCTATTTTGTCAGAATTTGGCATGTTTTGAGCCCCTTCTTTCTTTTTAGCAGTACGGCTGATGCTCAGAATGATGCCAAGATATAGACAGTTGATAACGGTGGATGTTCCACCTCGGCTGATAAGTGGCAGAGGCTGTCCGGTTACCGGTGCAAGCCCCACTGCTACAAGCATGTTGAACAAAGCCTGTATTACCAGCAATATCGCCAGTCCCATGCATAGGAATGCCGGGAAATTATTCTCGCATCTGTTTGCAATTCTTCCTGCTCTGAACAGTAGGAAGATATAGAGCAGAGCCACGAAGATGGCTCCTTCTATACCCATTTCTTCGATGATGATGGCATAGATGAAGTCAGAGTAGGCTTGCGATAGAAAATCTCGTTCTACAGAGTTGCCCGGTCCGTTTCCTGCGATGTTGGAAGAGGCGATGGCGATGTTGGCATGTGCCACCTGAGCATCCTTGTCCAGGTCTACATCCTCCGGTGCAATCGCTTTGGAACTTGTCCATTTATCGATGCGCGCCTTCCAGGTGTCGGCTCTATGGAACAGCTTGTCTACTACGCCCGTTTCTTCCTTTTCGTCTTGCGCAACCTTCTCTGTCAGAGAGTTTTCCGGCTTAGCCGTATCGCCCTTGTCTTTACCTACTATCATGATGCTGGCAAAGATAATACAGATGGCTATAAGTGCAGTTCCCACCAGCTTGCCTATCTGCCGCATTGGTACTCTGCCTATGATCATCATACATAAGATGGTGAAACATAGCAGCATGGCGGTAGAAAGGTTTTCCAATCCGATGAGAGCGACGAAAATACTGGAGACAATCAGAATGTATTTGAACGCTCTTTTTTCGGCTCCATGTTCTGTCTGCATTGCACTCAGAATCTGTGCTACGGCTAGGACGACGGCTCCTTTGGCTATCTCTGATGGCTGGAAATTGATACCTGCCAGGCTTATCCATCTGGAAGCACCGTTGGTAGACTGACCTGCCACGAGCACCCAGAGGAGTAAGATGAAGGATAGGCCTAGCATGAACGGCGTCACAATCTTGAAGAACTTACACTTCACCTTGAGCATACATATCATGGTAAGCAAGCCGAGTCCCAGCAGACCTATATGTCTGATGACAGGTGCCATATAGTTGCCGGTCTTATATGTCAAAGAGCTGGAGGCAGAATATACCTCTATGATACTTATCATGCAAAGGAAGAAGAATATCATCCAGATAACTTTGTCTCCCTTGAATATGTTGCCTATGGTTTTATTGTTCATTTCCTAATTGTCCTATCTCTAAATTCCTGCAAAATAAAAAGTTATTCTCCGATGGCTCTTGCCAATGCCTTGAACTGCTCGCCACGGTCTTCCATGTTCTTGAACAGGTCGAAGCTGGCGCAGCATGGGCTGAGCAATACGGTATCGCCTGGCTTTGCCAGTTCCTGGCAGGCTGCCACGCAGTCTTTCATGCTGTGGGTGTCGCGGACTGGGATGCCGAGTGCGTCGAAGTTGTCGTGCAACTTCTGGTTGTCAGCTCCCAGGTATACGATACCTGTGCATTTCTCCTTCACCAGGTCCTTGATCTGGTTGTAATCATTTCCCTTGTCCTTACCACCGATGATGAGGATGGTAGGGGTGGTCATGCTCTCCAGCGCATACCAGCAGGCATCCACGTTGGTTGCCTTTGAGTCGTTCACATAGTAGACGCCCTGGAACTTGCCCACCTTCTCCAGACGATGCTCTACGCCAGGGAAGTCACTGAGCCCCTTGTGCAGGGTTTCATGGTCGATGCCTACGATGTTGCAAGCCAGACCAGCAGCCAGACTGTTGTAGATGTTGTGCTTGCCGCGGAGGCTCATGTCAGCCTGTGGCATTTCGAAGGTTGATGGGAAGTTGAGCTTGTACTTGCCGTCTTCGATGTAGCCCACGCAACCCTCCTCCTTGAACTCTGAGAATGGGCAGAGGTGTGACTTGAGGTTGTACTTAGCCAACTCCTTAGTAACGATAGGGTCGTCGTTCCAGAAGATGAAGCTGTCTTCCTCTGTCTGGTTCTGTGTGATGCGCATCTTGGCATCGGTATAGTTCTGCATCTTGAACTCATAGCGGTCCAGATGGTCTGGAGTGATGTTGAGCAGGATAGCCACGTTGGCACGGAACTCATACATGTTGTCGAGCTGGAAACTGCTCAGCTCGATGACATAATACTTGTGAGGAGTCTCTGCCACCTGAAGTGCCAGACTCTTTCCGATGTTGCCAGCCAAGCCTACATCATAGCCAGCCGACTTGATGATGTGATATATCAGAGAAGTCGTGGTAGTCTTACCGTTGCTGCCAGTGATGCAAATCATCTTGGCATCGGTATAACGACCGGCAAACTCTATTTCGCTGATGATAGGAGTGCCCTTTGCCATCAGTTTCTGAATCATAGGTGCTTCCTTAGGAATACCCGGACTCTTGATGACCTCATCGGCATCTAAGATTTTCTCTTCAGTGTGATGACCCTCTTCCCACTCGATATTGTGGTCGTCCATCAACTTCTTGTAGTTGTCCTTGATCTTCGACATATCAGATACAAAGACTTCAAATCCCTCTTTCTTGGCCAGCACGGCAGCACCTGCTCCGCTCTCGCCAGCTCCTAAAATTACAATTTTACTCATTGTTTTTGTTTTTATCTGTTCAGGCTGATAAGAGCCCGTGTATTATCTAATCTTCAATGTGATGATGGTCAATGCCGCCAGGATGATGGTTACAATCCAGAAACGGATGGTAATTTTCGACTCGTGGTAGCAGTTGCGAGGCTTCTTCCACAGATACTTGCAGTCAGGATCCAGCTGATTGTCCTGTGTTCGGAAGTTGTCGTGGATAGGTGTGCGCTTGAAGATACGCTGCTTCACACCTCTCCGCTTTCCTATCTTGTAATAGTAAACCTGCATCATCACGCTGAGGCTTTCTACGAAGAAAATACCGCAGAGGATAGGCAGCATCAGCTCCTTGTGGATGATGATGGCACCTACTGCGATGATACCGCCGATGGTCAGCGAACCCGTATCGCCCATGAATACCTGGGCAGGGTAGGCGTTGTACCAGAGGAAACCGATGAGGGCTCCGATGAAGGCACAGAAGAATACTACCAGTTCCTCAGAACCAGGAATATACATGATATTGAGGTAGGCGGCAAACTCGATGTGCGAAGACACATACGCAAGTATGCCTAGTGCCACACCTATGATGGCGGAGTTTCCGGCACACATTCCGTCCATACCATCGTTGAGGTTGGCACCGTTTGAAACTGCGGTCACTACGAAGATGGTCATGATGACGAAGAGAATCCAGCCTGCTGCTACCTTGTACTTACCGCAGAAACTGGTGATGCTGGAATAGTCGAGGTTGTGTCCCTTGACGAATGGGATGGTGGTCTTCAGCGATTTTCTTGCTTCCGTACGATGCTTCACCACCGTCTCCTGTCCCTGTCGTTCGATGGCGAGGTTCTCGTTCATCTTTATATCAGGTGAAGACCAGATTACCAGTCCCACAATCAGGCCGATGCTAATCTGTCCTATAATCTTATATTTGCCCTTCAAGCCCTCCTTGTCGCGTTTGAAAATCTTGATGAAGTCGTCCATACCACCTAGGAAACCGAGCCATACGGTGGTGATAATCATCAGGATAAGATAGATGTTGCGTAATCTTCCGAGCAGCAATACCGGTACGAGAATGGCCAGGATGATGATGACACCACCCATGGAAGGTACGCCGATTTTCTTTACGCCGAACGGGTCGATGCTGGCGTCGCGTTGAGTCTCTGTGATTTGCTTGCTTTTGAGATACTTGATGAATTTCTCTCCGAACCAGGCAGAAATAACCAGTGACAATATCAGTGCGAGCAGGGCACGGAACGAGATGTAACCCCACATGTGAGAACCTGAGATGCCCCACTGTTCCAGAAATCTAAAAAGATAGTATAACATTGTTCTTTTCTTTTTTCTAATTGATGATGTTACTACTTGTTGATACCGAAGATTTCGCGAATCACTTCCTTGTCATCAAAGTGGTGCTTCACGCCCTTAATCTCCTGATAGTCTTCATGTCCCTTGCCGGCAACGAGGATTACGTCGCCCTTCTTTGCCATCATGCAGGCTGTGCGGATGGCTTCCTTGCGGTCTACGATGCTGATTACCTTCTTCATCTGCTGGGCATTGAGTCCGGCAAGCATGTCGTTGATGATGTCCTGTGGCTCTTCGAAACGTGGGTTGTCGCTGGTGATGATTACCTTATCGCTCTGCTTTACAGCCTCCTGTGCCATCAATGGGCGCTTGCCCTTGTCACGGTTGCCGCCGGCACCGCATACGGTGATTACTTCGCCGCCCTTGCCGTCGAGTACCTCGTGGATGGCGTTCAATACGTTCTCCAGTGCATCTGGTGTATGGGCATAGTCAACGATGGCTGTATAGCCTTCTGGTGACTGGATAGGCTCCAGACGTCCGTTCACGCTGTGGAGGGTGCTCATCACTACGAGTACATCCTCTGGCTTCTTGCCGAGCATGATGGCTGCACCGTAAACGGCGAGCAGGTTGCTCACGTTGAACTTACCGATAAACTGTACGCCAACTTCTCTGCCGTCTATCTCCAGATACATGCCGCCGAAGTGGCACTCCAGGATTCTTGCCTTGAAGTCTGCCATGGAGCGGGTAGAGTAGGTCTTCACGGTAGCCTTGGTGTTCTGCACCATGATCATGCCGTTCTTGTCGTCCGCATTGGTGATGGCGAAGGCAGTCTTAGGCAGACCGTCGAAGAATGCCTTCTTGGCATTGCGGTAGTTCTCGAATGTCTTGTGATAGTCCAGATGGTCACGGGTCAGGTTGGTGAACAGACCACCGGCAAACTGCAGACCGCCGATACGCTTCTGAGCGATGGCGTGGGATGAGCATTCCATGAACGCATATTCGCAGCCTGCCTCTACCATCTTGCCCAGGAGCATGTTCAGTTCGATAGGGTCTGGAGTAGTATGGTCAGCAGGGATAGCTTCGTCTTCGATGTAGTTGCATACGGTAGAGAGCAAGCCACATTTATGACCGAACTTGCGGAACATATTATATAATAAGGTGGCGATGGTGGTTTTTCCATTGGTACCAGTAACGCCAACCAATTTCAGCTTTCTCGATGGGTCGCCATAGAAGAGAGTGGCTACTTTTCCTACAGCGTCTTCGGTAGATTCTACCTGAATGTAAGTTACGCCCTCTGTCTTGTCCTCAGGCATATCCTCGCACAATACCGACTTGGCACCGAGCTCTATCGCCTTAGGAATAAACTTGTGTCCATCTACCTGTGTACCCTTCATGGCAACAAACAGGTGACCTTCCTTAATCTTTCGAGAGTCGATGTTAATGCCCGACACCTCTACTTCTGCATCGCCGATAATCTGAACCGGTTGGATGTTTTTGAGCAATTCTTGTAACTTCATATAATGTTTTTTGTTTTATTACACCTTTTATATATAATAGAGCAGAGCCGCACCCTGATTGTGCAGCCATGTTCCCATGTTTCTTTATTCCAGATAAATGGCGCAAACCATGCCTTTCTTCACTGGCAATCCTGGCGCAAGAGTTTGTTTGACAACCTTGCCTCTACCATATATCTTGGTTTTGATGCCTCGGCTTTCCATCATGAAGATGGCATCTCTGGCTCCCATGTTGCTTACGTCTGGTACCGCTCTTTTGCTATATTGCTTTTCTTTGATCATTCGTATGCTCCGGCTGCCTGCGTGTTCGGTTCTTCCCCATATAGGATTGCCGTTGGCATAACTGCCCGACCAGTTTACGTTGGTCTTGATGCCCAGATGGGTCAGGACATAGTCGGCTGCCAGGATGTTGCCGTCCTTTACGTCTGGTACGAATACGGATGCTGAGTCTTTGGCATCTTTCACGTCGAGTTTCAGGCTCTGTGCCATGATACCTTCAGCGATGTCGTGGAACACCTTACCGCTCATGCTGCCTCCTGATGCTGGAAGACCTGATTTCTGGATGCAGACGATGCAGCTGTAGCGAGGATTGTCGGCAGGGAAATAGCCTGCGAAACTTACCAGATAGTTGGTTCCTCCAGCCTTGTAACCTCCGGCTCCCTTTGAAACCTGTGCCGTACCCGTCTTGCCGGCTACCTTGAAGTTTGGCGATCCTGCCTTTCTTCCGAGACCCACGCTTACTACCTGCTCCAGGATAGTCTGCAGTTCCTTGATGCTTTTCTCCTTGGCTATCTGCGGGCGCATCACCTCCGGTGGAAATTCCATGATGGTTTCTCCGTTCTTTACTACCTTGCTTACAAATCGTGGACGCATCATCTTACCATTGTTGGCGATGGTGTTGTAGAAGGTGAGGGTAGAGATAGGTGGCACCTGTGTCTCATATCCGATACTCATCCAAGGCAAAGAGGTCTTCGCCCAGTTGTCGTATTGTCCGTGACTGTTCTTGTGCGGCATTCTGATTCTCGCCGAAGTTGCTCCCACCAGTGGTATCTTCAGGTCGTCATGCAGACCCGTGCGATAGATTCCCTTCACGAATTTCTCCGGGTTGTTCCTGTAATGATCGTCTATGATGCGGCTCACACCGATGTTGGAACTGTACCACAGGGTCTGTGCCAGGGTCAGCATTCCATATCCGCCCTTGCGCCAGTTGTGGTCCTTCATGTCTCTGCCGTACATCGGCCAGACACCTCCTGCCGTCTCTACACGGTATGTTGTGTCAACCACTCCGTCGTCAAGTGCCACGAGGATAGAGGCAGGCTTGAACACCGAACCCGGTTCCAGCAGGTCGCTCACGGCATGGTTGTGTATCTCTCGATATTCGCCGTCGAAACATTTCTCCATGTTTACGATAGCCTTGATGTCGCCCGTAGGCACATCCATCACGATGGCTACACCCACGTTGGCATTGATTTCTTTCAATTCTTCTATCAGCGAGCGTTCTGCCAGGTCCTGCATGCTCACGTCGATGGTTGTTACGATATCAGCTCCGTCGATAGGAGGCGTGTCGGTGATGTTCAGGAACTTGTCGCGCACCTTTCGGCGGTGTACGATGCCGTTGGTTCCGCGGAGGATGGAGTCATACGACAACTCCAGTCCGAATCTCGCCGTATCCTTGGCGCCAAACATGGCACCGATGGTACGTCCGGCTAAAGAGCCGTAGGTACGTGTTCGGGCATTGAATTCTTCCCAGTGGAAGCCTCCCTTGTTGGATTTCAGGCGAAAAACAGGAATGGCTTTAATCTCTGTGAATGTATTGTAGTCTACACGCTTGTCGTATACCGCCCAGTGTCGGCTTTCCTTGGCACGTCCTTCCGTGAGGTTACGCTTGAACTCCTCGATGCTTCTCTCCGGAAAGATTTTGTGGAGACAGAGGCAGATGGAGTCCTGCTTGGCATCCCAAAGAGAGTCGTTGTTGGCAATCTTCAGGGCCTTGAAGTCCATGAATACCTTGAATTCAGGCAGTGAACTTGCCATCAGCTGCCCGGTGCAGCTTAATATGTTGCCTCGGTTTGGCTTCACGGTCACTGAGTCTTTCTTCTGTCGCTCAGCCACCTTCAGCCAGTAGTCGCGCTTGGCAGTCATGATGTAGAATGACTTGGCGATGACAGCCAGCGCCAGGAGTGACATCACGATGGCGATGGCGCTGAAGCGGGGCATTACTTTCTTATGGTCGAATTTACTCATTCTTCTGGAACGTTAATAATGTATGGAGGTTGGGTCGCAATGTGCAAGGTGCTGTCCTTGTTGGTCTTCAACATGTCGAGTACGTTGCTCTCGCGGCTTTTCTCTGTTATCTGGCTGCTGGCCGACAAGGCTTTATACTTGGTCTCCTGCAACTCTGTCTGTAGTTTGTCTAACTCGATGATATCATTCTGGATGCTATATCGGTTAGAGATATAGATGATGATGAAGAACACGACGAGTATGACGAGCCATATCTGCCGGCGGATAATCTGAGTGGTCAGGATGTCGCCACCCAGAATCTTGCGCAGCGTGAAGTTGGAAGAGCCGGAAACCTCCTCTTCGATGGCCTGCTTTGCTATCGCCTCCTTGAGTGACTCCTGCGGTTCTTCTACCTTGGCATTGTCTGCTTTCTGTTCTATATCCTTGTTTACTTCGTTATTCATTTCTTTTCTGCAATTCTTAGTTTGGCACTTCTGCTTCTTGGGTTTCTTTCCTGCTCTTCATCGTCAGGTATGATTACCTTATTGTTGATAAGCTTGAAAGGACTTTCTATTTTTCCGTAGAAGTCCTGTACAACCTTGCCCTCCGGGTTTCCTGCCTTCATCATGTTCTTCACGATGCGGTCTTCCAGCGAGTGATAGGTGATGACAGAGAGTCTTCCGCCTGGTTTCAGCAGTTCGGTAGCAGAACGTAGCATTTCCTTCAGGGCGTCCATCTCGTGGTTCACCTCGATGCGTAGTGCCTGGAAGAGCTTAGCCATGTCTTTCTTTTCACGCTCTCTCTTGAAGAGCGGTTCCACGGCAGCCATGAAGTCTTTCGTGGTTTCTATCTTCTGTGCTGCTCTTGCCTTGACCAGGGCAGCTGCGATGCGGCGTGCATTCTTCAGCTCTCCGTAGAGATAGAAGAGGTCGGCAAGGGCTGCTTCGTCATATTCGTTGACGATGTCGGCAGCGGTTTTGCCGGCACGCTTGTTCATGCGCATGTCTAAAGGGGAATCGAAGCGGAAAGAGAAACCACGGCTCTCGTCATCGAAGTGGTGGCTTGACACGCCGAGGTCTGCCAGGAGTCCGTCCAGCCCGTCTACTCCATAATAGCGCATCCAGTTCTTCAGATATCTGAAGTTGGAACATACGAAGGTGAAGTTGGGGCTGGCTACCACGTTGCGCTCCGCATCGGCATCTTGGTCGAAGCTGTAGAGATGGGCTCCCTCGCTGAGTCGCGATAGGATTTCACGGGAGTGTCCGCCTCCGCCGAAGGTTACGTCTACATAGATTCCGCCAGGTTGAATATTCAACCCGTCAACGCTCTCCTTGAGGAGCACTGGTACGTGGTATGTTTCTGCTGTCTTTATCATATTTTCTTATTTATTACGCACATGTACATATTTAATGTAAAATCGGGTTCAAAGGTACACAAAATTCCCCACATTCACTCTATTTTAACCTACAAATTTTATTAAAGGGGATAAAAAACTTGCTTTTAGTCAAATTTCGCCTTCTCGGGATGAACCCTGGTTGGATGCATGAAAACGGCTGAAAATGCCCGAATTTCTCTCCTTAGGAACCGAAAAAGTAGCAAATTTGCTTGTTTTTGATAAATTTTCGCAAAAAATGGCACGTATTTGAGAAAGTTGAGTTATTTTTGCACCTACTTATATAAGTTTACTTGACATGAGCATTTCTATAGAGAAAACGATAGACATAGATAAGATACTGAAGAGCAAGATGGGAAGCAAGGCAAAATACGTTCCGCGATTCCTCGTTTCCTGGCTCAAGAAGATTGTTCACGAGGACGAGGTCAACAAGTTCTTGTGGGAAAGTCGTAACCTTTCGGGAACGGAATGGCTCACCGAATGCGTACGTTATCTGAAGATGGATGTGGAAATCGTGGGACTGGAAAACTTGCCCGACAAGAATGACGGCAAGCTCTATACCTTCGTTTCCAATCATCCGTTGGGAGGACAGGACGGAGTGTGTCTCGGTTCCATCATCGGACAGCATTATGACGGCAAGTTCCGTTATCTGGTCAACGACCTCCTGCTCAATCTCCCTGGCTTGAAGCCTGTCAGCATCGGAATCAACAAGACCGGCCGACAGAGCCGCGATTTCCCTCGCATGGTAGAGGCCGGTTTCCAGAGCGATTGCCACATGTTGATGTTCCCTGCCGGCTTGAACAGCCGCAAGCAGGAAGACGGAACCATCCGTGACCTGCCTTGGAAAAAGACGTTCATCTCCAAGAGTGTGGAGTATCAGCGTGATGTTGTGCCTATCCACTTTGGCGGGCGCAACTCTGAGCGGTTCTATCGCATAGCCCGTTTCAGCGACAAGCATCTGCCGTTCAATCTCGCCATGCTCTTTCTGGTAGACGAGATGTATAAGAACGTGGGCAAGCATTTCCGTATTGCGATTGGCAAGCCGATTCCCTGGCAGACTTTTGACCACAGCAAGTCGGCTACCGAGTGGGCGCAGTATGTGAAGGATAGTGTTTATAAACTGTAAAGTTAGTAGCATCAAGTAGAAAATTGTAGAAATCACATCGTAATTATATAGAATATATAGAGAAGAGTAGTATGGAAGAAGAAATCATCCAACCGATTGATAAGGAGCTGCTTAAGAGCGAACTGACTCCAGAAAAGCAACTTCGAATGACAAACAAGAGCCACAATGAGATTTACATTGTGACAGCCAATGATTCGCCTAATGTCTTGAAAGAGATTGGACGTTTGCGTGAAATCGCTTTCCGTGAAGCGGGAGGTGGTACTGGTAAGTCGATGGACCTTGATGAATTCGATTTTGGTGACAACTGCTACAAGCAGCTCATCGTTTGGAATCCGGAGGCTGATGAGATTATCGGTGGTTACCGTTATCTCCTGGGCAAGGATTGGGAACTTGATGAAAAGGGGCAGCCTAAGCTTGCAACCAGTCACATGTTCCACTTTTCAGACAAGTTCCTGAAGGAATACATGCCATATACCGTAGAGCTGGGCCGTTCGTTCGTCTCTCTCGAGTATCAGAATGTGCGCAAGAATACCAAGAGTATCTTTGCTCTCGACAATCTCTGGGACGGATTGGGTGCCCTCACCGTGCTCTATCCGGATGTAAAGTATTTCTTCGGCAAGATGACGATGTATCCTTCTTACATCCGTCGTGGCCGCGATATGATTCTCTACTTCCTCAAGAAGCATTTTGATGACAAGGAGAACCTGGTGATTCCGATGAAGCCATTGAAGTTGGAAACTCCTGAGAGCGAGATGGCAGCTATCTTCACGGAAGATGATTTCCGTGCTGACTATCGCATTCTGAATCATGAGATTCGCCAGCTCGGTTTCAATATTCCTCCTCTGGTAAATGCCTACATGAACCTCAGTCCTACCATGAAGCTCTTTGGTACAGCCATCAATTATGGCTTCGGCGATGTAGAGGAGACGGGCATTCTCATTGCCGTGGATGAAATTCTGGAGGAGAAGCGTATCCGCCACATCAACAGCTTTATTGAGGAACATCCTGAGGCGCTGAAGATTACAAGCGGTGCCAACAAGATTTTCTACAAGGAAAAAGAATAGTATTTTACTCTTCACTCTTCACAGATGTGGTTTAACGGTCTATTAGCTAGATAGTTATAGCGGTGAAGAGTGGAGACTCACTCTTCACAACTCTTCACCACTCTTCACCCATATTATTTTAGAGGAAAGAATATCAGCGAGGCAATGGTTCCGTCATCAATGAAGACCAGGCTTTGTCATCAATGAAGACCAGGCCCTGTCATCAATGAAGACCAGATCTTGGAATAAATGATAGCTGAACCTCGCGATAAGTGAAGAGTGGTGAAGAGTGGTGAAGAGTGAACCACCACTCTTCACCGCCCACACCCCCAGTGTTTATAGGGGTTTCAGCCGATTTGGTGAAGAGTGAAGAGTAAAAACGAGAGTAGGTTTTATACCAGCAGAAACAACTCTTACAGCAGCAGGAATACAGCCTGCAAACGGTTGTGGCAGACCTGTCAAAAACTTTCTCCCGACATATCTTTTTGTGTCTGGTTACGGCAAAAAGTTGCCCGCCAAGGGGCAATAATTTGCCATAGTAAGATAAACTTTTCTCTGTGCACGCCTACCTGTGCTAGCTCCTTATACAATAGGCAGGCTGATGCCGTTGATTTTCTGATAGATGTCGAGCGCATAGATGTCGGTCATGCCGCTGATGTAATCCAATACAGCCATGATTCTCTCTTCCAGATTCTCGTTCTCGATGTCGTATTGGCTGCTAACCCGGCGCAGGAGCTGCTTGGAATAGAAACGGGACGGGTTGACGGCTGCTTCGATGAAAACCTTCATCAGGGTAGCCATGATTTGATAACCCGAAAGTTCGATGTCGAGCACCGGCTTGCTTTGGTAAATCTTAGAGTAGGAGATCTTCTCGCATTCCTGGTATGCCTTTTTCTGGCGCTCGGAAATGTGGTCGATGAGACTACCTTCGAATGTTCCGGCTAAGATTTCCTCCTCGTGAGCCAGGAAGGCTGCCACACATTCGTTTTCCAGTTTTCCGATAACGCTGGCTCTCATGTAAACTACTTTTTCGTTTTCGTCAGTCAGTTCTTCGTCGATGATTCGCTGGCGTATCTTCTGCTGGATATCTTCATCGAAGAAACTCAGCAGCAGGTGCTCCGTCTCAGCATAGGAAAGAATCTTGAGCTTGTGGGAGTCTTCGATGTCCATGATTTCGTAGCAGATGTCATCGGCAGCTTCTACCATATAAACAAGTGGATGTCGGGCGTATTTGAGGGGTTCACCTGGTGCCGACTTGCAGGAAATGCCCAATTCATCGGCTATTTTCTTGTAAGATTCTGCTTCGGAAGTAAAAAATCCAAACTTGCCGTGTTTCCCTGCCAAACTGCTGGCAAAAGGATATTTCACGATGGCAGCAAGCATAGAATAGGTCATCACGAAACCACCTTGGCGGCGACCTTTAAACTGATGCGTCAGGATTCTGAAGCCGTTGGCATTACCCTCGAAATGGGTGATGTCGTCCCAGAACTCGGCAGAAACTTCATCTTTCAATCCCTGTCCGGCACCCTCGCTGAAGAAAGTCTGGATGGCTTTCTCGCCAGAATGACCGAAGGGAGGATTGCCCAGATCGTGCGCCAGGCAGGCGGCACTCACGATGGTTCCGATTTCCTCGAAGAGCGTATCCTTCAGCTCCGGGCGCTTCTGGATGATGTGACGGGAGATATCGTTGCCCAGCGACATGCCCACACTTGCCACCTCCAGACTGTGGGTGAGACGGTTGTGGACGAAGATGCTGCCCGGAAGAGGGAAGACCTGAGTCTTGTTCTGCAACCGGCGGAATGCCGAAGAGAAGATGAGACGGTCGTAATCGCGCTTGAATTCAGAGCGGTCATCGTGGCGCTCTGCATGCTTGTGTTCCTGTCCGAAACGCTTGTTTGATATGAGTTGTTTCCATTCCATAATCCGTTGATCCTTATATTTTAAATATTGCACATTTATCGTTCTGTAGCGCAAAAATACAGGAATCTGCACATAATTCAAAATAAAAATAGATAAATTATATCATTTTTACTTATAAAATGCGATTATTCGCCTAAAAAGCAGTATTTTTGCAGAAAAATAGAAAAATATGCTGAAAGTACAGATTATCAATAAGGGGCATCAGCTTCTCCCTGCGTTTGCCACACTTCAGAGTGCGGGCATGGATTTGCGTGCTAATATCGATGAGGCTATCGTGCTTCATCCTATGGAGCGTAGACTCGTTCCTACGGGGCTTTTCATGGCATTGCCGGCTGGTTATGAAGCGCAGATAAGACCTCGCAGCGGACTGGCACTGAAGCATGGCATTACCGTGCTCAATACGCCGGGTACCATCGATGCCGACTATAGAGGCGAAATCATGGTGCTGCTCATCAACTTCTCACAGCAGGACTTCGTCATCAATGACGGCGAGCGCATTGCACAAATGGTGCTTGCCAAGCACGAACAATGCGACTTCATCGAGGTAGAAGAACTCGACGAGACAGAGAGAGGCGCTGGTGGCTATGGTCATACGGGAGTAAAATAAAAAGAAAGGAATCGAATCGTGAAATTCAGTTTGAGAAATACTGCTATCTGGATGGTCGTGGGGCTGATAGGCTCTGCGGCTTTGCCGTCTATGGCCCGTAAGGTAAAAGTGAAACACGTGGCGCAGCAGGCGGTAGCGGTGAAGGACTCGCTCAGTCCTAACGACCGCAAGCGTTTTGAATACTTCTTCCTGGAGGCGGGAAGGCAACATGCAGCCAACAACTATTCTGCTGCGATGGACCTCTTTGAGCATGCCCGACAGATAGATCCGAATGCCGCAGAGACATACTTCTATCTCTCGATGTATCATTCTCAACTGAAGCAAGATTCTCTCGCCCTTCACTATATGGAGAAGGCAATACAGCTGGCTCCGGAAAACCAGACCTATGCCGAGAATCTTGCCCAGCATTATATCGGCAAGCAGCAGTATGACAAGGCGATAGATGCCTACGAAGACCTCTATGCCCGCAATCATGGCAATACAGATGCCCTGCATATCCTGGTGCAGCTGTATCAGCAGCAGAAGAACTTCCCGATGATGCTGAAGACCATTTCGCGTCTGGAAACCGAGGAGGGTGAGAGCGAGCAGTATACGCTTTCCAAGATGCGCATCTACGAAATGATGGACGACAAGAAGGCTGCCTATAAGGAATTGAAGTCGCTGGTAGATGCCCATCCGCTCGACATGGTTTACAAGACGATGCTGGGCAACTGGCTCATGCAGCATCACCGCCAGAAGGAAGCCTTCAAGATGTTTACGGATGTGCTGAAGGAGGAGCCGGAGAATTCCTATGCCCAGATGTCGCTCTACGACTATTACAAGGCAACCCAGCAGGAAGACCAGGCTCATCAGATGCTGGATAAAATACTGCTCAGTCCGAAGACGGATCTGGAAACCAAGGTGATGATGTTCCGTTCGTTTATCCAGGACAATGAGACCCATGGTGGCGATTCCACCCAGGTGGTGGCGCTCTTCGACAAAGTGCTCGATGTGCCGCAGCCATCGGCTGATGTGGCAGAAATGCGTGCTGCCTATATGAGTCTGAAGAAGATGCCGGACAGCATCATCGGCAAGGCTTACGAGAAGGTGCTTGCCATCGCACCGGATAATGTCAATGCCAGACTGCAGCTGGTGCAGCTGCTCTGGAATCAGAAAGATTATACATCGGTAATCGCCCAGAGCAAGGCGGCTCATGCGTATAATCCGGAAGAAATGGTGTTCTATTACTTCGGTGGAATGGCGCATTATCAGAAAAATGATGAGGATGCGGCGCTCCATGAATTCCGTCAGGGCGTGGCACAGGTAAGAGCCGATGCTTCTCCTGACCTGGTTTCTGATCTCTATGCCGTCATGGGCGACATCCTTTACAAGAAGAAGGACAAGCAGGCGGCTTATGCGGCTTACGACTCCTGTCTGCAATGGAAGGATGACAATGTGATGGCGCTGAACAACTATGCTTATTACATGAGCGAGGAAGGCATCGACCTGCATAAGGCAGAATCGATGAGCTATAAGACCGTGAAGGCGGAACCTAACAACGGCACTTATCTGGATACCTATGCATGGATCCTGTTCAAGGAAGAGCGCTATGCCGATGCCAAGACTTATATCGATGCTGCTCTCAAGAACAGCGATTCTACCGAGAATAACAGTACGATATTGGAACATGCCGGCGACATCTATGCCATGAACGGAATGATAGATGACGCCATGAAATACTGGAAGCAGGCGCTGGACGGCGATGGACAGAATGCCGTCCTGAAATGGAAAATAAACAATAGACAATATATTACCGAGGATGAACTGCTGCGTCGTAACAGACCGGCAAAGAAGGAATCGGTAACGAAGAAAATCATTAAGAAAGGTAGAAAGAGATGAAAAAGAATAAATGGATGTTGATGGGTGCCGGAGCTGCCATGATGCTGATGGCTGCTTGCGGAACCAGCAGACAGGTACAGGGAACCGGCAAGGTTGATGCCGGCAAGCAGCAGACATCTGTCAAGGCAGACGAGCAGGGTGAAAGCTTCAGCCAGCGTGCTTTCCTGCAGATGGTTTCGGACAATCAGGTCTACGCCAAGGATATTGTGGGCAAGATGGATTTCACCATCCTGATGGGAGACAAGGAAGTGAGCGTTCCTGCCAAGTTGAGCATGCGCAAGGACCAGCTGGTGCGTATCCAGATCTTCATGCCTTTCCTGGGTAGTGAGTTGGGGCGTCTCGAGTTTGCTCCTGATTATGTGTTGATTCTGGACCGTTATCACAAGCAGTATGTCAAGGCAGACTATACGCAGGTGGATTTCCTGAAGAAGCAGGGCATCTCGTTCTATACCTTGCAGGCGTTGTTCTGGAATCAGCTGATTCTGCCGGGCGAAAAGGAGGTGACCAAGTCAAACCTCAAGAAGTTTGACGTCAACCTGAAGGCTGCCGGCAACGAGGTTCCGGTAACCGTCAAGAATGGCTATATGACCTATGCCTGGAATACCAGCCGCGAGAACGGGCGCATCACATCGGCTGATGTCAACTATCAGAGCTCGCAGCATGGCACATCCCGTCTGCATGTAGACTACAGCAAGTTCAAGAGTGTGGGCGTGAAGATGTTTCCGGCAACACAGGTGATGTCGTTTATGACTACTGCAACCCAGAAGAAGCAGGAAATGAAACTTATCCTCAATCTCAACGAGGTGAAGACAGATAGTAACTGGAGTACTCAGACCGAAATTTCAAAGAAATACAAGCAGGTTTCGCCTGAAGAAGCACTTCGCAAAATTATGAGTATCTGATGAAACGTATCCTATTATTAATGATGGCTCTGGTATTCTCGCTGGCTCCCTATGCCCAGAAACAGATGCAGAAGAAGCGACCAGTGAGAAAGACCGCAGTGGCTGCCAAGCCTCAGAACAGAAAAAAAAGACCGGTAAGGCAGGCTGCCCCTACCAGGGCAGAACGCAAGGTGGCTACCTACAGCAATGCTTCTATCCGAGGATTGCAGGGACAGCGTGCGTCTATCCAGAAGAAAATCAAGGAGCAGGAACAGGCGCTCCGCAGGAATCAGGCGGATGTGAAGAAGCGACTGGAAGACCTGATGATATTGAACGGTGAGATAGACCAGAGTCAGAAGAAGATTGATGGCATCCAGAAGGATATTCATCATATCGACGGAAATATCGGTATCCTGCAGGCGCAGCTGAAAACCCTTCAGCAGCAGTTGCAGGACAGAAAGAACAAGTATATCCGTTCCATGCGCTATATGAGCCGTCATCATACTGTACAGGACAAGCTGATGTTCATCTTCAGTGCCAAGAATCTTACCCAGATGTATCGCCGACTTTCCTTCATCCGCCAGTATTCTTCCTATCAGAAGGTGCAGGGCGAGGCTGTAAAGGCAAAGCAGAAGCAGGTGAACGAGAAGCATGTGCAGCTGCAAAACGTAAAGGGACACAAGAACACCTTATTATATAAGGGCAAGCAGGAGAAGACTGCACTCGAAGGCAAGCAGACCCAACAGCAGGAAATGGTACACGGACTGCAGAAGCAGCAGAAGACCATTCAGGCTGTGATTGCCGACCAGCGTCAGAAGGATGCGGCAATCAATGCCCAGATTGACCGTTTGATTGCCCAGGAAGTAGCCAAGGCTCGTGCCCGTGCTGCTGCCGAGGCTAAGAAGAAGGCTGCTGCAGCTGCTGCCGCCAAGAAACGTGCTGAGGAATTGGCGCGTAAGAAGGCTGCTGCCGAGGCTGCTGCCAGGGAGAATGCACGTCGTATTGCTGAGGCGAAGGCTCGTGAAGCTGCTGCCGAGGCGGCAAGAAGAAAGGCTGCTGAAGAGGCAAGGCTGGCTGCTGAGGCTGCAAGAAAGGCTCAGGAAGAAGCGGCTGCTCAGGCTGAAGCGAAGGCTAAGGCCAAGGCGCAGGCTAAGGCGCGTGCTGCTGCCGAGGCTGCCCAGCGTGCTGCAGCAGAACAGGCTGCACGTCAGGCTGCTGCTGAACAGGCGGCAAGAAAGGCTGAAGCTGAACGAAGGGCTGCTGAGTTGAAGGCTAAGGCGGACGAGGAGCGCCAGGCTCGTGAGATTGCTGCTGCCAAGAAGGAGGCGCAGGAGGAGGCTACCTTGAGTTCGGTAGACCGTATGCTGAGTGGCGGATTCGAGGCAAACCGTGGTCGTCTCCCAATGCCTATCAGCGGCGGTTATCGCATCGTCAGCCATTTCGGACAGTATAATGTACAGGGCTTGAAGGGTGTTACCCTCGACAACAAGGGTATCAACATTCAGGGCAAACCGGGTTGTGTGGCTCGTAGCATCTACGATGGTGAGGTGAGTGCCGTCTTCGGTTATGGTGGCATGTGGAATGTACTGGTTCGTCATGGTGCCTATATCTCGGTATATTGTAACCTGAAATCGGTCAGCGTTCATAAGGGACAGAAGGTAAGTACCCGCCAGGCATTGGGTGCCGTGGGTTCTGACAACCTCCTCCAGTTCCAGCTTCGCAAGGAGACTGCCAAGCTCAATCCGGAGGCTTGGCTGAGCCGATAATGTATGAAATGGTGCAGCCGGTAGTGTTTTTACTGCCTGGTTGCTGTAGATGATAGAAATGAAACCTCCAATCGCTTGGTTTGATTGGAGGTTTTTTATTGCTTGCAAGAGAGATGGTTACTTGCAATTTACCTGATGACGTATCAAAAGCATTTTCTCATGTATTTTTTTATATCTTTTAGGCATTATTTGAGAGCTAAATCAATCGCGAGTTCAACAAGCAAGTGCCAAAAATACAGGAATTGTTGAAAATTGTAGGTTGTGAATAGGTATTCTTATTTGCAGCCGATTTGACTTCTTATGAAGAGCTGATTCGCTATTATTCTGTTCAGTTGAAGTTTGAAAAGACAGACGAATATCGTGTTGTTATTTCGATGTATGATTTTCCCAGTCAATTTATGAGTTAGAAGACTTACGAATTAGAGGAAAAAGAAAACAATTCTTAGAAGAATTTAATGAGTAATAGCCCCATCTTCGAGGTGATAGTCATGCAGTAAGCTTTCCCCTAGTGGTCCTATCCAAAAATCTGGCGTAGACCTTTGATGGCTTGCCTCCTGCAAATCGCAGCGATTCCGAGCACTAAATGATTGTTATATGAGGGTGCGTCATGGTCTTATGACGCACCCTCTATTTCCAACCAAAATCTCTTTCCTAGTATTAATCATCATCAACTACTTGTAGTTTTCATCATTGTAAGTGATGATGTCCAGATCTTCTGCTATTTTCTTCAGCCCATTTTTGATTCTTCCACCTAAAGTCCATGACTTTGGCTTGGCGATAGGCGTTTCAACAGGAACTTCTCTTGAATCTTCGGTTGTAGAAGGATTGTCTTCCACTAAAACCTTAGCTGGCTCTTCTCCAGACTCATTTCCTGACTCATTTCCTGGCATTTCTTCTTGATGGACAATAGTAGCTTCCTTCTCTGTAGCATCTGGATTGATGTTATCTATAGATTCTGCTTCTTGCTTTTGCTCGGTTTTATTTGCTAGCGTCTGGAAGTTGTCTCTGATAGGATGATAGAGCTTGTCGATGATTCTCTGATAGTCTTCCTCATCCTTCAATACAGAAGAACTTTCAGGAATATCCTCGGCCAACTCATTGTTCAGACCAGTTGCCAGAATGGTGACTTTGGCATCCTCATCCAGACTGTCATCATCAGAAAGACCCCAAATCACCTTGATGTCAGGGTTCAGTTCATCAAAGAAGGCATCAATTTCTCTCATCTCCCTCACAAAGATAGGGTGCTTGCTGGAAGTGTAGATATTGAAAAGGATGCGCTGGGCATTACTGATATCGCTGCCATAGAGCAGAGGAGAGTCTAACGCATTCTTTATGGCACTTTGAACCCTTCCCTCACCACTGGCTCTACCCATGGCCATGATAGCACCGCCACCGCTCTTGATGGTAGTCTCGATGTCTCGGAAGTCAAGATTGATGGTTCCCTCCACAGTGATGAGTTCCGAGATACTTTTGGTGGCATCACTCAGTACCTTGTCTGCCAGTTTGAAGGCATCCTTTACGGTAATCTCGGAGTCGGCATAAACATCGCAGAGACGCTCGTTGTTGACGATAAGCAAGGCATCCACGTTCTTGCGCATTTCTTCTACACCCTGCAGAGCCTTGACAATTTTCTTTCTCTTCTCGAAGTAGAAAGGTATGGTGATGATGCCAACGGTAAGGATGCCCATCCCTTTTGCAATACCGGCAATGACAGGTGCGGCACCCGTACCCGTTCCACCACCCATTCCGGCAGTAACAAAAACCATCTTGGTTCCGTCGTCCAGCAGTTTCTTGATGTCTTCCTGGGTATTCTGAGCCTCACTTCTTCCCACTTCGGGATTTGCCCCTGCACCCAAACCACTCTTTCCGAGCATGATCTTTACCGGCACAGGCGACTTGGATAGTGATTGACTATCCGTATTGCAGACGGCGAAACTCACGTTTACTATACCCTCTGCATACATATTCTTAACGGCATTGCATCCGCCACCACCCACACCAATTACCTTGATGATGTTCTTGGTAGTATCTTCTGTCTGTCCGAAATCTATAGGAGTCCAATCTTCTTTCATCATTTCTATATTTCAATTTAGATGCAAAGATACATACAAAGAATCAGATTCCCTATGAAAAATCAAACGCAAGCCTTGCAGAAGAAGATTTTTTCTAGATGAGAAACGATTTTTCCCATTCTTTTTGTACTTTTGCAATCTGTATGCAAGAAGAAACAAGAAATATGACCCCAGAGGAGAAAGCCGCTCAGGTAAAGACGCTTTCCACCCAGCTTTTAGCAGAAGGTAGAACCGATCTTTTGTTAAAAGCCATCAGTGTGCCCGTATTGGAACAGCTCCGTATCGAGGCAGCAAGGGCAACCCTCAGTCCTCTGGTCATCACGGAAGATTACCGTTTCTTGCTCCCTGATTATGGAAACAGGGAAGTGCAGCTCAGTCCCATCCACAAGGCCCTCTATCTGCTCTTTCTGAATCACCCGGAAGGAATAGAGTTCAAGAACCTGGTGGATCATCGTGAGGAACTGTTTGCCCTCTACCGAAAAATCGGCAACAGAATCGATTCCGATAAAATCACAGAAACAGTGAATCGCCTGACGAACCCTCTTGATAATGCCATCAACGAGAAGTGTTCGCGCATCAAGGCAGCTTTCTCTGACCTGATGGACGAATACCAGGCCGACTATTATATCATCAATAGCCATGTCAAGCGCCACCAAGGCTCTTCCATGAAGCTCTGGTTCGAGAGGTTGAAGATAATCAATCTCCCAAGAGAACTTGTAGTCTATCAATAAAGCTTCTCTTTCCGTTTATGACGATGTAAATACTATCATGTATATATCTCTCTCCGGCTTTTCTTTCCCCATTTGTGAATCGTTCTACTTTTCACATGGATGTTTTCATCTGTCGGTATAATATACCTTCTATATAGTTATTCCTATAAATTAAGGTATGGCAAACTTCACCAGACAATATCCACCTCCAATGAGCCAGCAATAAAGAATGGCAGCCAAGAGGAAAGGCTTAATGCCAGCTTTCTTGAATTTGTCAAAGCTTGTTTCTGCTCCCAATGCTGCCATGGCCATGGTCAGGAGGAAGGTGTCCAGTTGGTTAATCCAATCTACTATGCTTTCCGAAAGCAAACCAAGAGAATTGAATCCAATCACTACCAGGAAGAGAATGGCAAACCATGGAATGCTGATTTTAGGCTTGTTGGTATCAGTATTTTCCAGATTATCTCTTTTGGCAACATCCCTTGCAACGGTCCATGCAATCACCAGTAATACCGGTACCAGCATCATCACCCTTATCATCTTCACAATGATGGCATTGTTGCTCACCTCGGCTCCCATGGCATTGGCTGCACCTACCACATGGGCTACTTCATGAACGGTGGAACCCGTAAAGAGTCCCATCATATCTGGTGATAGGTCAAAGATGCCAGCCCTGTAGAGAATAGGGTAGAGGAACATGGATAATGTTCCAAAGATGACTACGGTGGCTACGGCTACTGCCGTCTTGTAAGGCTTCGGACGAATGGCCCCATCCACACCCAATACTGCTGCAGCTCCACAGATGGCACTTCCGCAAGCGGTGAGCAGTGCGATGCTGCGGTCAATTTTCAGAAGTCTTCCCACCAGGATTCCCAAGCCGATGGTGCCGCATACGATGATGGCGTCCATTACGATGGCAGAGAAGCCCACAGCCATCACATCCTGGAAGGTGAGCTTGAAACCATAAAGGATGATGCCTGTGCGGAGGATTCGCTTGCTGCAAAACTTGATGCCCGGTACCCAGGTGTCGGGCAGGTTGTTACGTAAACTATTGGCATAGAGCATACCAATGATGATGCCCACCACCATGGGGCTAAACGAAAGAGCTTTCACCCAGTCCATGCCACCGATGTAGAAAGCTGCGCATGCGAAGAGTGCGATAAGCAATACGCCATGCAGCATACTGCTCCTTTGTTCTGATAATCTCATATTTTTCTTTTTTGTCGGTTATTCGCTTTTGAAAAGCGGGTGCAAAGGTACGAAAAATCATGAGATGTTGTATATACATAATAGCTATACGTTATAACCTTTAGTTATGAATTTCTTGAATGTCTGCTGGAGTTTAGCGGTCTCGCCTCTCTTCTCAACAAATAGAAATTCTCGTTCCATCTTCAGATTCTCAATTTCCAGAACCTTGAATACTTGTTCATAGATATTCCTGTAGATGGCTCTTATGCTGATGATACCCATGCTTAAGGAATGTTCCACGAAATGCTTGATGCCCTCTGTGGTTCCCAGATTCATCTCAATGTTCAGATCAGAAAGAGCAATGCCGTTTTCCTGCAGGGCTTTTTGGATGACATCCAAAGTTCCGGAACCTAATTCACGCAGTACAATCGGTGTCTGCCTGAGAAGGTCCAGAGAAATCTCCTCTTGCTGGGCTAGGGGATTGGAACAATGTACGAACGCCACCAGCTCATCTTTCATGAAAGGAGTGTATTTAAAGGTGGGCTGCCGCTTGATGCCTTCCACCATACCCAGATCTATCCTTCCTGCAGCAAGCGCATCCTCTATCTCATGAGAATTTCCGCTGAGCAGGGTAAGACGAATGTCGGGATATAGTTTCCTGAATTCAGCAATCAGTTCGGGGAGAACATATTGTGAGATGGTGGTACTGGCTCCGATGCGCAGTTCTCCACCAGATTTCTCTGTGAGCTTCTTCATGTCGAAATCGAGATTCTGATAGGCATCGATAATCTTGCAGGCATGGTCAAGCATAAGTTGTCCGGCACGGGTGAGCTGGATGCGATTGCCGATTCTGTCGAACAGTTGCACCCCATATTCCTTTTCAAGCTCTTGTATGTGCTTGCTGATGGCAGGCTGACTGATGAACAGTTCGTTGGCAGCCTTAGTGAAACTCAGGAGTGTAGCCACACTTCTGAAAACTTTCAGTCTTGTATCTATCATTGTATGTTCCTTTGTTATTTCAAAAATCCTCGTCAATATGATGCCGAGTGCAGCAAATCTTCTGCAAAGATAACAAAATTCTAGAAATCACTCGCTGGTTTCGCCTAAAAATAGTAACTTTGCATCCAACAAAAAGAAACCAAAGACATTATGTACATTAAGAATATCCATTTGGCCTATTTTAGTGCCACTTTCTCCACCAAACGTATCGTTCGTGAGATAGCATCCCAGTTTCAGAAGCCTGTCATTGAGTATGACATTACCTCAGACGTGCTGAAGGATGATGTCTCGCTGGGAAGTGATGGCAATCTGCTGATAGTGGGCGTACCTTCCTATGCTGGTAGAGTCCCGGAAATGGCAGTTCGCTCATTGAGACGTTTTCTGGGAAACAATACCCCAGCCTTCATCGTATCAGTCTATGGTAACAGAGCCTACGATGATACGCTCATAGAGATGATACGCTCATAGAGCTGAAGGACCTGGTGGAATCCCATGGCTTCAAGTTACTTTCTGCGGCTGCTGTCATAGCCCAGCATTCCATATTTCCCAAGATAGCAGAAGGAAGACCTAATGCGGATGATATGGAGCAACTCCATGATTTTGCTTCAAAGAGTAGGGAACTTCTACTCCAGATACCAAAGATGTCAGCAGTCAGCCGACTGATGGTAAAGGGAAATCGCCCTTATCGTGATACCAAGCCTATTCCTCTGCATCCAGAAGGGAGTAGGGGAAAATGTACATCCTGCCATGCTTGTGTGAAAATGTGCCCTGTCGGAGCCATCACTATGGGGGAACCCTACAAGACCAACTAAAAGAAATGCATCTCTTGCGGACGCTGTGTCGTGGTCTGTCCTGAGCATGCCCGACTTTTCGGTGGCCTGTTGTATAAGGCTGTCAGCTGGAAATTCGAGAAAGCGTATTCGGAACCTAAGCAGCCTGAATTTTTCTATGTGAATGTTTAAAGAATAAGACAGCTATGAGTAGATACAAGACTATCGTCTTCGATGTAGGAAGTGTATTGGTGAACTGGATGCGCATGAACCTTTATACCACTCTGTTCCATGGTGACAGGGAGAAGGCTAAGTGGATAATCGATCATGTGGTCACCAATGAATGGAATGATCAGACAGACTTGGGTAAGCCTATAGATGAATGTCTCTTTGATTTAAAATAGGCTTATCCCAAGTATGCTCCTTACATCGTTGCCTACTGGGACTGTTACAAAGATATGGATGGTGGTGAAATCCCTGGCATCTCTGAGATCATGTGTGAACTGAAGCAAAGAAGATATCGTCTATACTGTCTTACCAACTGGTCTCATGAGACTTTTCCAATTGTCAAGAAGGTACATGCCCGCCTTTTCGACATGTTTGATGGGATTGTAGTAAGTGGGGAAAAGAAGATGGTGAAACCGAATCCGGAGATTTATCAGCTATTATTAAATCGCTATCACCTCCAGGCTTCGGAGAGCATTTTCATTGATGATAGGCCAGCGAATGTAGAAGGAGCCAATCATGTGGGTATTCATGGCATCCTTTTCAAGGGAAGCTTGGACTTGAAGCTGCAATTAGGTGCTTGCCTTTGATTTGATAACTATGATAATGGCTAGCAGGAGAGTAATACCTATCAAGGCACAGCTGGTATCCTGTATGGTAGAAGAACGGTCACCCACATTGATTGGTATGTCAAATAGTTCGGGTGCAATGTAGATGCTCTTGCTTTCTGTCTCTGTTGTCTGGAAGCGTTTGAGCTTGGCATGCTTGTACACGGCATATACAGCATCCACCATCTGCTGCCGTTCCTCACATGAATACAGGGCAAGCTGCTTGTTGTGATTGATGGTCTTTCTAAGCCCGGTAATTGTCTGTATGGAGCGTATAGCGTCCTCATCAAAGTAAATCTCTGCTGCATTGCCTAGGGAAACCAGAAGTCTCATAGGTAATTGATCCACTACCTCCTCAAAAGTTTCCAAAGTCTGGGCGTAACCAAATCTCAGCATGGATTCTTCTCAATAGGGTGTACTGCAAACATTCTGTTTACCATAAGACGCCTTATAATAAAAGTGGGAGTGAAAGCAAGTGCCCGAAAGAGGATGAAGAGATCTTGCTGCTGCAATCCAGTTGCCTAGCCAATTGGGAATCCCATTTTGGTGAGAATTGTATCATACACCGAAAGGGAGCAACAAGTGCCCGAGAAGGTGAAGTTGGTATCATACCTGGTTCACAAGGAACGAGTTCATATATCGTGGAAGGCCTTGGCAATCTTCTTAGTTTCATGAGCTGCTCCCATGGAGCTGGCCGTATCATGAGCCGAACTGAAGCTGTAAAGACACTCAATTTAGCGGAGGAAATCCATAAGCTGGACCACTAGTATCCCGTTAAAACGAGACGATTATTAAATAAGTTATTAATACTCAAAAGTTTACGGACTTTTTATAGTGTACTCAGTATTGTAGTCAGAACGAATGTCTCTTTCAGATGCTGGCTCCATCCAAGAGTTCCCGGTATTTAGCTACAGCATCCGAAATCTCGCTTATTTTGATAAATTCATCGGCTGAATGGGAACGGGAGGACTCGCCAGGCCCCAGTTTGAACGAAGGGAAGTGCATCAGAGCCTGGTCGCTCAAGGTAGGACTGCCGAATGGCTTCATGCCCATGGCTACACATTTCCTGATAAGAGGATGTGCCGGGTCGATGCGGGATGACTTCAAACGGAAACTGTGAGCCTTTACCTCGCTCTTCAGGTGCTGGCAGATAAACTTGTAAACCTCCTCGTTGTCGTAAAACTCGTTGGTGCGGATATCCACAAGCAGCGTACACTTATCCGGAATCACATTGTGCTGGGTTCCGGCATTCACTACTGTAAGCGTCATCTTGGTAGGTCCCAGGAACTCGCTTACCTTCTCAAACTTATAGTCACGAATCCATCGCATATCATCCAATGCCTCGTAGATAGCGTTTACTCCCTCGTTGCGGGCAGCATGACCGCTCTTTCCGTGAGCAATCACATCCAGCACCATCAGTCCCTTTTCGGCAACAGCCGGGTTCATGCCGGTAGGTTCACCTACGATGGCAAGGTCGATATGCGGAAGCAAAGGCAGGGCACGGGTAATGCCATCCTTTCCCGACACCTCTTCTTCGGCGGATGCCAGATAGATAAGATTATACTGCTGAGGCTTTGCGGTCAGCATTCTGAATATCTGGAGGAGCGAACAGAGTCCGCCGCCGCAATCGTTGCTGCCCAAGCCGTAAAGTACACCCTCTTCTACATCCGGTGAAAACGGGTTGTGTGTCCATGAAGCCACAGGCTTCACGGTATCGATGTGAGCGTTGAGCAGTAGGGTAGGTCGGCTCTCATCGTAATGAGGGTCGATAATCCAGATGTTGTTCGCCTCACGATGAGGTTCGAAACCATATTTGCGGATGGTCTGCTCCATGATGTCGGCAGCATCCTTCTCGTTTCTGCTTACCGATGGGGTGGCGATGAGCTTTTTCAGCAAATCCACGGCATCGCTTACATATTCTTCTTGTAGCATCATAATCTCTCTATTTTTTGATTTTGGGGCAAAGATACGAAAAAAAGAGCAGATAAAGTGGAAAAAATATCTTTTTATTTTGTGTTCTTAACAAATTCTATTATCTTTGCATCAGAATATAAATATAAGCTTATGCAAATTAATAGTCATCTTTCGGTACTGATTCACGACCTAGCTAAGAAATGGGGAGATAAGCCAGCGCTTACCTTCAGAAAGTTTGGTAGTGACCAGTGGCAAACGGTTTCATTTAATCTCTTCTCGCTAAGAGTGAAACAAGTGAGCAATGCCCTCCTGAATCTTGGGGCTAAACCTCTTGACAAAATCGCTGTCTTCTCGCAGAACTGTGTGCATTATCTGTACACCGACTTCGGTGCGTACGGTATCAGAGTTACCTCTGTGCCTTTCTATGCCAACAGCAGCGAGCAGCAGATTCAATATATGATTAATGATGCGCAGATTCGCTTCCTCTTTGTAGGCGAACAGGAGCAGTATGACAAGGCTCATCGTATCTTTGCCCTCTGTCCATCTCTGGAACGTATCATCATCTTCGATTCAAGCGTGCGCATCAGTACCCACGATCCTGCTGCTCTCTATTTCAAGGACTTCCTGAAGCTGGGAGAGAATCTCCCTCGTCAGACGGAGGTAGAGGAACTCTACAAGCAGGCAAGTATGGATGACTTGGCTAATATCCTCTATACCAGTGGAACAACTGGAGATAGCAAGGGCGTGATGCTGACCTATAGCCAGTATTATGCTGCTTTGAAGGCAAACGATGAGTGCATTCCTGTTACCGACAAGGACCGTGTCATCGATTTCCTTCCATTCACCCATATCTTTGAACGTGGATGGGCATATCTCTGCTTGAGCGAAGGTGCCGAACTCATCATCAATACTTATCCTCATGAAATTCAGGAGAGTATGCGAGAGATGCATCCTACCTGTATGTGTAGTGTGCCACGTTTCTGGGAGAAGGTTTATATCGCTGTAAAGGCTAAGATGGATGATGCCGGTTCTGTCCAGAAGAAGCTCTTCTATCATGCCTTGGCGGTAGGTAAGAAACGTAACATCGAGTATATTGCCAACTGCATGCGTCCTCCTTTGGCTCTGGAGTTGGAATATAGAATTATCAACAAGACTGTCCTGAGCATGGTTCGCAAGCAGTTGGGCCTGGAAAAACCGAATATCTTCCCTACAGCGGGTGCTTACGTGAGTCCGGAAGTAGAGGAGTTTGTACATGCCATCGGTATCAATATGGTGGTGGGATATGGTTTGACCGAGAGCCTTGCCACCGTATCTTGTGATCATTCTGACAAGAAACGCAGTCTGGGTTCGGTGGGTCGTCCAATCTCCTGCATTCAGGTAAAGATAGGTGAGGATAATGAGGTGCTTCTCAAGGGCCCTACCATCACTCCGGGATATTATCATCGTGATACCACCAATGCGAAGGCATTCGACAAGGATGGATTCTTCCATACCGGTGATGCCGGCTACTTGAAGGATGGCGAGCTTTTTCTCACCGAGCGTATCAAGGACCTGTTCAAGACATCGAATGGTAAGTATATCGCTCCTCAGCAGGTAGAATCGTTGCTCCTGGTAGATAAGTTCATCGACCAGGTTGCCGTTATCGCCGACCAGCGCAAGTTCGTATCAGCCCTCGTTGTGCCTGAGTTCCGCCTCGTGGAGGACTGGGCGCGTGAGCATCACATCGCCTTCACTTGCCGTGAGGACCTGTGTGCCAACGAGAAGGTGCAGAAGATGCTGATGGACCGCATCAAGATTCTTCAGCAGCACCTGGCTTATTATGAGCAGATTAAGCGTATCACCCTCCTGGCTCACCACTTCTCTATGGAGTCGGGCGAGCTGACCAACACCTTGAAGATTCGCCGCCCTATCATCAATAAGAACTACAAGGCGGAGATTGACAAGATGTATGAGGAGTAATGGTTTTACTTTGAACTTTATGATAACTCTTTATGATGATGACTCTTATCATATAGTTGGAGGGGATAAAGATGAAGTTCAAAGTAAACATAAAGTTCAAAGTTCAAAATTCAAAGTTCAAAGTTAATGATTACAGCTGACCAGTTGAAAGATGTGATGGACAGAGCTGACGCTCTGCATCGCTATCTCAATATAGACCAGAAGAAAGTAGAATTTGAAGAGGAGCAGCTCCGCACTCAGGCTCCTGACTTTTGGGAAGACCCGAAGTATGCTCAGGAGCAGATGAAGAAGGTGAAAGGTATCCAGAAGTGGCTCGACGGTTATAAGACTGTACGTCTTTATGCCGACGAGTTGAAGCTGGCGTTCGACTTCTATAAAGATGAAATGGTAACCGAGGAAGAGGTGGATGCCGATTATGCCAAGGCGATCAAAGCCATCGAAGACCTGGAGTTGAAGAACATGCTTCGCCAGAAGGAAGATCCGATGGACTGCGTACTCAAGATCAATTCCGGTGCCGGTGGTACCGAGAGCCAGGACTGGGCGCAGATGCTGATGCGTATGTATATGCGCTGGGCTGAGGCTCATGGCTATAAGGTAACCATCACCGATATGCAGGAAGGCGATGAGGCTGGTATCAAGAGCGTTACCATGACCATCGAGGGCGGCGAGTACGCTTATGGCTATCTGAAGAGCGAGAATGGTGTGCACCGACTGGTGCGTGTTTCTCCTTTCAATGCCCAGGGCAAGCGAATGACCAGTTTCGCCAGTGTCTTCGTAACTCCGTTGGTAGATGATACCATCGAGGTATATGTCGACCCAGCCAAGCTCTCCTGGGATACCTTCCGTTCGAGTGGTGCCGGTGGTCAGAATGTGAATAAGGTTGAATCCGGTGTCCGTCTGCGTTATTGGTATACAGATCCAGATACAGGCGAGGAAGAGGAAATCCTCATCGAGAACACCGAAACCCGTGACCAGCCAAAGAACCGCGCCAAAGCCCTGTTGCTCTTGAAGAGTCAACTCTACGACCGCGCCATGAAGAAGCGTCTGGAAGCTAAGGCAAAGATTGAGGCCGGCAAGAAGAAGATAGAGTGGGGAAGCCAGATTAGAAGTTATGTCTTCGACGACCGTCGTGTGAAAGATCATCGTACCAACTATCAGACATCGGATGTTGATGGCGTGATGGATGGTAAGATAGATGATTTCATCAAGGCATATCTGATGGAGTTCCCTACGAATGATGAAGAACAATAATAACCTAAAAATATATAACTATGGGTGGAAATAAAGATTTAAGAAGAGCTAAGCATGAAGCTTACCAGAAGAAACAGGCTGCAAAAGCAGACAAAGTAGTGAAATGGATTTTTGGAGGATTGATCATCTTGGGTATCCTCTGCATGATTTATACAATGTGGCTTTCAGCTTAAAGTTAAAGGTATAAGAAAATGAGTGGATTGGAAATAGAAAGAAAATTCCTCGTTAAGAAGGGCGACGTTTATAAAAGCGCCGCCTTTTCTTCTAGTCATATTCAGCAGGGGTATATTCCGGCTGAAGGGGCTACGGTGCGAGTTCGCACGAGAGACGAGAAGGCTTATCTCACGATTAAAGGTAAGTCGGTAAACGGTGGTATGACCCGTTATGAATTTGAAAAGGAAATAACCATGGACGAGGCGAAGCATCTTCTGCAACTCTGTCAGGGGGGAGTCATCGATAAGCGCCGCTATCTTGTCAGGAGTGGAGACCATACCTTCGAAGTAGATGAATTCTACGGTGATAATGATGGTTTGGTGATGGCAGAAGTGGAACTGGGAAGTGAGACGGAAGAATATGAGAAGCCTGCCTTCATCGGTATGGAGGTAACAGGCGATAAACGCTTCTACAATTCTCATCTTCTTGGAAATCCTTTCTCGAAATGGCGTGATACTTTGCCGGAAGAATATCGTTAGAAAAGCATTTTAAAGCCTTTTTCTCTTGAAAATGTACGAAAAGTTGCATAAATATTACTAATTTTATACTTTTGCTTTCAAATGTTGCATATATCTCGGAATTATTTTATAATTTTGCAGTCAATAATATGAAACGTTAAGAAATTAGTAAGAGAAAGACAAGAAAATGGCAGAATCAAATAGAGGAAGTTTTGGTAGCAAGATAGGAATGATACTTGCTACAGCTGGTGGCGCCGTAGGTTTAGGTAACGTATGGCGCTTCCCTTATATGGCTGGTCAGGAAGGTGGCGCAGCCTTTATCCTGGTTTACATAGGAAGTGTTCTTCTGTTGGGCATCCCATGTATGATTTCAGAGTTTATTATCGGTCGTCATGGTGCCTCCAATACGGCACGTGCCTATACCAAGCTTGCCAATGGTACGGCTTGGAAGTGGGTGGGCTATCTGGAAGTGCTCACGGGTTTCCTGATTACCGGTTACTATGCGGTGGTTTCGGGATGGTGCTTGCAGTATGTTTATGCCAGCATCATGGGCGAACTGCATGGCGACCCTACTTTTGTGGCAAATTACTTCAAGGAGTTTTCTGCCGATCCAATTCGTCCGGTGATGTGGACGGTGGCAATCTTCCTGATTTGTCACTTTGTGATTATCCATGGTGTCCGTGGAGGTATCGAGAAGGCATCCAAGGTAATGATGCCGCTTCTGTTTATCCTGCTTCTTATTATCGTGGTGGCTTCCTGTCTGTTGCCGGATGCCGGAAAGGGAATAGAATTCCTGTTGAAGCCTGATTTCGGAAAAGTGGATAGGAATGTATTCCTCAATGCCTTGGGACAGTCGTTCTATTCCATGAGCATCGGTATGGGTTGCATCTGTACCTATGCATCTTATTTCAGTCGTCAGACCAATCTCCTGAAATCTGCAATTCAGATTTCTGCCATCGACTTGATGGTGGCTGTTCTTGCAGGATTGATGATTTTCCCTGCAGCATTCTCTGTAGGAATATCACCGGATAGTGGTCCTTCGCTTATCTTCATCACCCTGCCAAATGTCTTTAACGAGGCGTTTGCATCAATGCCGGTATTGGGATGGATTATCTCCTTGATGTTCTATGTACTTCTTTCTGTGGCAGCATTGACATCCCTGATGTCGCTTCACGAGGTGAATACTTCTTTCTTCTATGAGGAGTTGAAGATTGACAGAAAGAAGGGTGCTATGATTGTTACGGTATCTTGTGCCATCATTGGTGCATTCTGTTCGCTTTCTTTGGGGGCTACAGATAAGTTGTCGTTCTGTGGCAAGACCTTGTTCGAATGGTTCGACTTCGTAACGGGTCAGCTGTTCCTGCCTACAGCAGGTCTCCTTACCTGTCTGTTCTTGGGATGGTATGTGCCGAAGAAGGTGGTGCAGGATGAATTCACCAACTGGGGAACCCTGAAGGGAAAGGTTTTCAATGTCTACCTTTTCCTGATCAAGTTTGTGTGTCCAATCCTTATCTTCCTGGTATTCCTGAATCAGTTCGGAGTATTGGGATAAGCTATATATATAATAAGGTGTAGTATGTCGAGTTTTATCAGTAAGCATTGAATACTCACCATTAAACATTAAAAACAATGGAGACTAGAGGAAATTTCGGAAGTAAATTGGGCGTCATTCTTGCTACAGCCGGCTCAGCTGTCGGTTTGGGTAATGTTTGGCGTTTTCCTTATATGGCAGGTCAGAATGGAGGTGCCGCCTTCATCCTTATCTATCTGGTTTGTATCATCCTGTTGGGTGTGCCTGGCATGATGAGCGAGTTTATTATTGGTCGCCATTCGGCTTCCAATGCAGCGCGGGCTTATAGTAATTTGGGTAAGAACAAGGCTTGGGGAACCGTAGGCTTGATGGGCGTCATCACCTCCATGATTATCCTTGGCTTCTATGCCGTGGTGGCAGGCTGGTGTCTGCAATATCTCTATGCCAGCATCATGGGTGGTGTGCATGGCGATCCGGAGTATGTGAAGACCTACTTCCAGACGTTTGCTTCCGATCCTATTCGTCCTACCTTATGGGCTGTAGGTTTCATCCTGCTTACTCATGCAGTGGTGGTAAGAGGTGTTCGCAATGGTATCGAGAAAGCTTCCAAGATATTGATGCCGCTGCTTTTCGTGCTGCTGGTTGTCATCGTAATAGCTTCCTGTTCTTTGCCGGGAGCAATGAAGGGCGTGCAGTTCCTGTTTCATCCTGATTTCTCAAAGGTTGATGAGAACGTATTGCTCGAAGCCTTGGGGCAGGCTTTCTTCTCTTTGAGTTTGGGTACGGCTTGTCTGTGTACATACGCATCTTACTTCAGCCGCCAGACCAATCTCTTGAAATCGGCAAGTCAGATAGTTGTTATCGACACACTTATTGCAGTATTGGCAGGCTTGATGATATTCCCGGCAGCCTTTTCGGTAGGTGTGCAGCCTGATAGTGGTCCGTCACTCATCTTTATCACCTTGCCTAATGTGTTCCAGCAGGCATTTGGCGATATGCCTGTGGTGAGCTACATCATTTCAGTATTGTTCTATGCATTGTTGGTATTGGCAGCTTTGACCTCTACGATTTCCATGCACGAGATTGGTACGGCGATGATTTATGAGGAACGCAAGATTACCCGTGCCAAGGGTGCGTGGATAGAGACCATTACCTGCAGCGTCATTGCCGTATTCTGTTCTCTTTCTCAGGGAGCAGTTCCTGGATTGGGATTCTTTGGTAAGGATTTCCTTACGAATTGTGACAATTTCACGGCGCAGCTGTTGATGCCGCTTGCTTCGATTGTCACCTGTCTGTTCCTGGGTTGGTATGTACCGAAGAAGATAGTGCGTGATGAGTTTACGAATTGGGGCACGGTGAGCGGTAAGTTGTTCCCCGTCTTCCTCTTCATGATTCGTTTCGTCAGTCCAATCTGCATTCTGCTCATCTTCTTGCATCAGTTTGGTGTTATCTGATACCTATTATATATAAAGCCAAATGCGCTATCAGGCATAGTGCATTTGGCTTTTTCTTCTTTAGAAAGAGACATATAGTTTTAAGGTGAGATGTTCGGTTAAAAAGAGATATAAGGCGTAAGTCTTTCTATTTCGGCTGGTGGAAAATCCTTTAATAGTTTCAGCTCTTCCAGACTTTTTATCGGACCTCTCTGTCGGCGGTAGTCACAGATTTCCTTGGCTTGATAGAAGTTGATATATGGATGTTGGCGGAGCTGGTTGAGGTTGAGCTTGTTGATGTCAAGCTTATGGATATGGTTGGCATCTATGTGGATAAACGCCAAGGCAGATTCTGGAATGCCTTCTATTTCGTTCAACTGTTCGGCAGCAGCGAATCCACCTAGACGGTCTCTGTATCTTATAATCATTTTGGCATAATAACTGCCAATTCCCGGTATCTTCTGCAGTTCGGTAGTATCGGCTGTATTTATATTAATGTGTTGTCCTGGATTCAGCTTGTGTGGATAACTGTATACTTTTTCGTTTTCCGGTGTTGTAGAACGGGTGGTTGCAGTTATATCAGGTCTGTTGTATCGTTTCTGCTGACGGTATGGCTCGTTTCTGTAAAAATCGGAAGCAGGCTTGTAGTCATCTGCTATTCTTATGAATGGTGCCAAGGCCTCGTATTGTCTTTTCGTCATACCATAGACACGTGCAAAATCGGAAGGTCTACTATATACACCTCCTTTGGCACGGTAATGAAGAATGCTTCTTATTTGCCAAGCTTGCAGACCAAGACGTTTGAATTGGACAGAATCTGCCGTGTTCGGATCGAATGGAAAAGCCTCTTTGATTTGATATCCTTCTTTATAATATACAGGATTCTGACTAGTGGCATGTTCTGTCCGGTAAGTTTGAATAGAGTCGTTGTCTTTCTGGGCTGTTTCTGATGGTTCCCTATTGAAAAGAAAAATGAGTCCCATTAAAACAGTCATAGCTATTATGATCGCCAGTAAGGCATCGCGATCATTCCGTTGCAGGTAAAATATGTCTCTTAATATCATACACCATTCTGTTGGTTTATATAGGTCGGGATTACTGGACTCGAACCAGCGACCTCATCGTCCCGAACGACGTGCGCTACCAACTGCGCTAAATCCCGATGCCGATTTACTGTTTTTTACAGAATGACGATGCAAAGGTACATGAAAATTGGGACAAAACAAAATAAAAATGCATTTTTTTTCACTTTTGGGAAAGATTTTCTTGAAAAAATTTGTTGGAACCAAAAAAAAAGTGTACCTTTGCACCCGCAAATGAGAAATCGTTTGTTATTCATAGTTGGTGCCATAGCTCAGTTGGTAGAGCAAAGGACTGAAAATCCTTGTGTCCCCGGTTCGATTCCTGGTGGTACCACTTCTATTGAAGCTGAATCTTCGTAACAAGATTCAGCTTTTTTTTTGTTAATTTCCTAATCTATGATAACGTTTTCGTATAAAAGTTGTCATGATTGTTTTGTATGTCAGCGATAATCCTTTATCTTTGCATTAAATCTATAAAACAAAGTAAATACTATAATTATTTTATTGAAATGAAAAAAGCTTACTTGTTATCACATGTACAACAATTATTATCAGCATTGTGATGTCTATGGCATCTGTGCTACGTCGGGTTCAAATATTTTCATAGAGTCTAACTACTTCGAGGCAGTGAAGCGCCCAATCATGAGTTCTCTGCAGGGAACAGATATCAAAGGCTCGAAGGGGACTTTCTCTGGTGAAAATGGAGGTATGATCAAGTCATACGGCAATGTCTTTGTTGATAAGCCAAGTGACTTCAGTTATATTACTTACGCTGACAATCCTGCAAGCTTCGATGCTTATGAGGTAGCCAAGCTTTCTGATCAGCTTCCTGCAAGCGTTAAGACTTTGGTGGGAGGAACCTGTTATAATAACTTTGATACCAACCCAGACGTGATGTATTCTCATACAGCAGATAATGCAGTTGACGTTCCTTCCATTATAGAAGCCTTTTATGGGGCTGGTCGCTTGAATCATGGCGACATTCATTTCGACATTCCTAATGAAACGGTTGTTACCAGTGGACATCAGCAGCCATTACCTGCTTTAGCAAATATACTGGATTCATACGAGTCGGGTGTTGTGAAAGTAATGGGTGTGGAATGAATTATGGACTGATATGTATTACAAAACGGACAAAACCAGACATATTCTGGTTTCTTGTCCGTTTTTTGTTGTCTTTTGGCAATTTTCTGTCTTGTACTTTTGATTGTATTTGATACTTTTGCAACCACAACCAAATGTTAGATCAAATAATAACCTGATTAAACAACTAGGCAAATCTGTAACCGATCTCTCCAAGGCTTTCACCGGTGTTGATCTCAATACCCTTCTTGCTGTGATGGACAAGGTGAGCGATGGTGCCTGGGATATCTGGTTTGGTGATGAAAATGGCGAAACTGAGTTTACGGTTACTGCCGACCTCAATACCATGACCTGGAAGTATGAATAAAAATCAGCTATCTTTGCAATATCTGATGCGTAAATACGTTCTTTCGATACAGCAAAGATAGTTATAAACCAAAAGAACAATGAAGAATATTTTAGGAAAAGCCATATTGCTGGCTTCAGCACTCTTGTTTTCTATCACGGGCACGAGTTGCAGCAATGATGATAATGCCACTCCCGAAAAGGAGAAGACATACGATATGAGTGGCTTCGCCAAGGGAGCCGATGTTTCCTGGCTCACAGAGATGGAGAAGGATGGTGTGAAATTCTATAATCAGAATGGCAAGGCTACAGAATGCATGAAGCTCCTTCGCGAAGAGGGAACCAATTCCATCCGTCTGCGTGTCTGGGTAAATCCGGAAGGTGGCTGGTGTGGCAAGGATGATGTCATCGCCAAGGCTTGGCGAGCTCAGCAGCTCGGCTTCCGTCTGATGATTGACTTCCACTATTCTGATACCTGGGCTGACCCGGCTCACCAGACAGTTCCTGCTGCATGGCAGGGCTATACTGCCGAACAAATGAAACAGGCTGTGGCTGATCATACCAAGGATGTATTGACAGCCCTGAAGGATAAAGGTGTAACCAACGTAGAGTGGGTACAGGTGGGTAATGAAACCCGTGACGGTATGCTCTGGAATGACGCTGAAGGCGATGATGCCAAGGCTGTTACTGGTCGTGTTTCTGAGAATGCAGCCAACTTTGCTGCTTATGTTAACGCCGGATATGATGCCGTAAAGGCGGTTTATCCACAAGCTAAAGTAATCGTGCACGTGGATGAGGGTAATAACCTCGGCCGTTATACCTGGCTCTTTGGTGAATTGAAGAAGAATGGTGGAAAATGGGATGTCATCGGTATGTCACTTTATCCAGAAGATAACAATTGGCAGGATTTAACCACCAATTGTCTGAATAATATTAAGACTTTATCAGAACAGTACAACTGCAATGTCATCATCTCTGAAATCGGTATGTGGTGGGGCTCTGACCAGGCTGCGCCAATGATGAAGAAGATGGTGGATGGCTGCAAGGCAATCTCTACCTGCGAGGGTATCTTCTATTGGGAACCAGAAGTTTACAACAACTGGAAGCCAGCCAACTATATCACTCTGGGTTGGTCTGCATATACCAAGGGAGCGTTCGACAACAGCGGCAAACCAACTGCCGTATTCGATTCATATAAATAAGAATATTAAATAGCAATATGATCAAGAGAAGCATTACTTTCATGACACTTGCCCTGGTACTCACTACGCTGTGCCAGGCGCAGAGCAGAAAGGTTATCAACCTGCCTTCATGGGACTTCTCCCGTGATGGCAAGGCGTGGCAGCAGGTAGCTGTTCCGCACGACTGGGCTATCGCGGGTCCTTTCGATAAGAAATGGGATCTGCAGATGGTGGCTATCGAGCAGAATGGCGAAAAGGAGAAGACCGAGAAGTCGGGACGCTCTGGAGCTCTCCCTTGGATTGGAGAGGGTATGTATAAGATGAATCTTCAGTTGCCGAAGGGCTACAAGCGTGCTGTCCTCGTTTTTGATGGTGCGATGAGTCAGCCTATCGTTAAGGTGAATGGCAAGGAGGCTGGCAGATGGGCTTACGGCTACAATGCCTTCCGCATCGACATTACTCCTTACGTGCAGTTTGGCGGAAAGAAGAATCTCGTAGAGGTTCATCTCAACAATGTAGAGGAAAGCAGCCGATGGTATCCAGGCGGCGGTCTTTACCGTCCGGTTTCCGTGGAACTTTACGGTAACGAGAACTTCTCTACCTGGGATACCTTCGTGCGTACCCTGAAAGCTGATAAGCAGGAAGCCGAAGTGGAAGTGAACGCCCTGCTGGAAGGAAAAATCGGTAAGTCGGGCAAGACGGTCATCGCCTTGCTCGATGAGGCTGGTACAAAGGTTGCCGAGCAGACTATCTCTGGCGCAACCCCAGCCATCAAGACTACCCTGAAGGTAGCAAATCCTCAGCTCTGGTCTCCGGAATCTCCTTACCTCTATCAGGTGAAGTTAACCCGATATGAAGGCAAGAAGGTGGCTGATGTCCAGACGCTTAAGACCGGTATCCGTACCATCTCGGTATCCAAGAATAATGGTTTCCAGCTCAATGGCATTACCCGCAAGATCAAGGGTGTCTGCCTGCACCACGACCTCGGTCCGTTGGGAGCTGCAGAGAACAAGGCGGCACTCATCCGTCAGATCAAGACGATGAAGGAGATGGGTTGCGACGCCATCCGTACAGCCCACAACATGCCTTCTACCATGCAGATGGAAATCTGCGACTCTCTCGGTATGATGGTAATGGCTGAGAGCTTCGATATGTGGATTTATCCTAAGTGCAAGAATGGCTACGCCAAGTTCTTCAAGGAGTGGAGCGACAGGGATATGACCAATCTGGTGAAGCACCATCGCAACCATCCTAGCATCATTATGTGGAGTATCGGTAACGAGATTCCTGAGCAATGGAGCAAGGAGGGTATGGAGATAGCCAAGCATCTGCAGGATATCTGTCATCAGTATGATCCTTCCCGCCCTGTAACCCAGGGTATGGACAAGGCTGAGGCTGCCCTGAAGAGTGGATTTGCCCAGGTGATGGACGTTCCGGGCTTCAACTATCGCGTACATAAATATTATAAGAATATCGAGCAGTTGCCTCAGGGATTCCTCCTGGGTTCAGAGACAGCATCTACCGTCAGCTCCCGTGGCGTGTATAAGTTCCCGGTTGAGGTGCGTGCCAGCAACAACAATCCATACGCCGATGGTCAGTGCTCTAGCTATGACACGGAGTATTGCTCCTGGAGTAATCTTCCGGATGATGACTGGAAGATGCAGGATGACCACAGTTGGGTAATCGGAGAGTTCGTGTGGACGGGCTATGACTATCTGGGCGAGCCGACTCCATACGATACCTACTGGCCAAGCCGCAGCAGCTACTTCGGTATCTGCGACCTTGCCGGACTTCCAAAGGATAGATATTATATGTATCGTGCCCGCTGGAATGAGCATCAGCATACCACCCATCTTCTCCCTCACTGGAACTGGCAGGGCAGGGAAGGACAGGTTACCCCTGTATATTGCTACACCGATGGTGTGGAAGGCGAGCTTTTTGTAAACGGCAAGAGCCAGGGCAGAGTTCGCAAGGACAAGTCAAGCCGTCTGGACCGCTATCGCCTCCGCTGGAACAACGTGAAGTATGAACCGGGCGAGATTCGCGTGGTTACCTACAATCAGTATGGCGACAAGGTAGGCGAAGACGTGAAGCGTACAGCCGGAGAACCTGCGCAGATGAAGTTCAGTGTGGAGACTCCAGACCATGAGCCTATCGCCTGCATGGTAGAAGGCTGCACCGATGAGCACAATGTGCTGCTGAATGCTGATGGCAAGGACCTTGCTTTCGTTACCGTTAGTCTCCTGGACAAGGATGGCAATGAGTGTCCGCTCGCAGATGATGAGCTGACCTTCGAAGTAACGGGTGCCGGAACCTTCAAGGCTGCCTGCAATGGCGATGCCACATCGCTCGAACCTTTCACCCATCCACATATGAAACTCTTCTCAGGCAAACTCGTTGTCATCGTGCAGAGTAGTACGCAGAAGGGCAATATCACCCTGAAGGTGAAGGATGGCAAGAGAAATATCGAAAAGACCATTCAGTTAGAGGCAATCTAGAAAATATATATCCTTCGTTTTTATCGTAGGATTCCTTTTCTTTTCACAAATCCCAAGGAATAGAGACTGTTCTTTATTCCTTGGGATTTTTTTTCCTTTTTATTTGGTAAAGTGCCAATAATTGATTAATTTTGCAGCCAACAACAACTAATTTAACAAATAACTTCAAGATGAAGCAGTTTATTCATAGAGTATATGTCGTATTTTTGTTGGCGTTACTGGTTCTTCCGGTTGCGGCGCAACGATTCATTAACGTGTCGTTCGAGGGTGCGCATACCGTGTGTGCCATTACCCAGGATGCACAGGGGATGATGTGGATTGGTACTGATAACGGACTTTATAGTTATGATGGTTATCATGGCTATCTCCACTATCAGGATCATGCCTATAGCAATACGCGCGTCAATGCTCTCGCTTTCGATAATAACCTGTTGTATTTGGCTACTGGCAATGGCATCTTGAAATTCGACACCCATGCCAATGCTTATGTGCAGACTCCAGCTGTTGCAGACTTTCAGGATGAAGCTAAGCGAAAAGCTGTCATGGAGCTGCGTGTGCTGGACCTGAAAGACAAGAATGCCAACTATGGAGGGGATGTCTATGCCTTGTTGCATACCTCAAAAGGTCTGTTGCAGGGTAAGATAAATGGTCTGTATTTGAATAACCGCCTGTTGCCTCTTACGGCAGGTGCCCAGCCATTGGTAAATGCCCTGGCATACGATGCCAAGCGCCATTGCTACTGGATTGGTACAGAAGGCGCGCTCTATTGTGCAGATCTCAATCTTCAGACATTCTCCCGGATTGCAGCTTTGGATGGCAACTCGGTAAAATGTCTGGCAGAAGAAGCAAATGGCAATCTTTACATCGGAACCGATAACGGACTCTATGTGATGGCGATGAACAATGCCATCTCCCATTATTCGCACGACTCTCGCAATGAAGCAACCATTCCGAACAACATCGTATGGGCCTGCTTCGTGGATAAATGGCAGAATGTCTGGATTGGAACCGATAACGGACTTTCTCGTCTCACCACCCATACCTATTATAATTATGTGTCGCTCGACAAGATAACCTTTTCGGGCGAAGGTAACTGTCTTCATGCCATGCTCCAGACCCGTAATGGTGAATGGTGGATGGGGGGAACCAATGGTTTGATTCATTATTCTCAGGCGAAATCTTCTACAGGCGATGCTGCTTATCAGGATGTGGCTTGGTATAAGCAGAACAATCAGGCTTATCCGCTTAGCCACAACCGTGTGCGTAAGATTTATGAAGACAATGATGGGGATGTCTGGATTTGTACCGACCATGGTATCAACCTTTATGATCGCAGCTCCAGACAGATGCGTAATTTCATCGTCTATGACAGAACGGGCAAGTATTCTACTGCCTGGGCTTATGATATTCTTCAGGATAGAAAGGGCAGATTGTGGATGGCATCCTATCAGGGGGGTGTCTTTGTGATGGATAAGGCTTCCTTGCTTGCAGGGAAGACCGTAGCCGACTATCATTTCTCTGACCAGGGCAAGAATGCCCTTTCCGGATTGCATGTCGGTCAGATGGTCATGGACGGAAAGGGAAGAATATGGGTTTCCACTTTCAATCGCCTCGATTGTATCAATCCGTATGATATGAAGGTGGCTCATGTGGCTAATTCTGATGTGGTTAACTATATGATGACCGACAGCCAGGGCAATATATGGGTTGGTGATAATAGCTCGGTGAAGTGTTACTATGCTGCAGGCGAGATTCTGGGTTCCCATTTCGGCTCAAAGGAGTGGAAGATAGGGGGCAAGGTAAGTACCATGTGTGATGTGGATGGCAAGATATGGGCTGTAACCGGTAATGAGTGTTGCGTCATCAGCCGTGAAGGAGAGAGCATGCGCTTTGTCATCCCTTCCATTACTCCATTTACCATTTGCTACAGCAAGTCTACCCATGAAGTGGTGATGGGTGGTAATGATGGCTTTGTTGAGATTCGCTCTGATGCAGTTCTTTCTCCGAAGAAACTCAACCGGTTGATTTTGGCGGGCATTGTCGTGAATGGCAAACCATGGGATGAGCGTAGTGAGAAACTGGTGCTCAAGAGCGATGAGAACAGTTTTAGCCTGCAGCTTACAGACCTTCCGTTTGCTGATCATCCTTCTGCTGTCTATGCATACAAGCTGGAGGGCAGTGATCATGACTGGAATTATCTGAAGTCGGGAAATATTGATATTGTCTACAATGGTTTGTCGTATGGCAACTATCATCTCACGGTTTGTGTCGTAAATGGTGAAGGAAAGATAGGTGCTGAAGTCTATTCGCAGGACATCTCGGTGTTGCCACCTTGGTATCTTACCATCTGGGCAAAACTGTTCTACATCACGGCTTTGATTGTTCTTATCTCCTGGGTGGTAAGCTACTATTTCCTTCATAAGAAATTGGCAGAGGAACAGAAGCAGAAAGCAGAAATCCTTGATCAGGTGCAGATGCGTATGACCTTCTTTGCCCGTTTGACCGAAGGATTGAAGATGGCTGTGGCTCATCAGTCGTTTAATGAAGTGAACGAATTAATGCATCGCTTCCTGGATGTCAAACTGCCTCAGAATCATGCTTCTTCAACGGCAGACGTTCAAATGGAGAAAACTTCTTCATCGACAGCAGGTGAAGATGCTGATGAGAAAAAGTCAGAGGTAGCAGCTGCAGAACCAGAATTGAGTGAGGCTGACCAGCATTTGCTGGATGAAATCAACCATGCCATCGAGGAGCACATGATAGATTCCGATTTCAATGTCACGATGCTCCAGGAAGTAATGGGCATTGGCAATAAGCAGCTTTATCGTAAGGTGAAGGCCTTGACAGGCATGACTCCGGTAGAATATATTCGAGACCTGAGAATGCAAAAGGCTGCCAAACTCCTGAGCGCCGGAAAGTTTAGTGTTTCTGAGGTGATGTATACTGTTGGCTTCTCCAATAGCAGTTATTTCTCGAAATGCTTCTCTAAGGTCTTCGGAATGACACCTACGGAATATATGAAACAGAAGTAAAGTCTATCGGAAACAGCATTGGCTTACAAGTTCAAAGCTTAAAGTTCAATGTTCAATGTTCAAAGTATATGATATTAACGATTACAGGTTCCGACAGCACCGGTGGCTCTGGTGTGCAGGCGGATATCAAGACGATATTCGAATTGGGAGGTTATGCCGTTTCGGCGATAACCAGCATTACCGTGCAGAATACGCTCGGCATCCAGGAGTTCTTCGATATTCCTGCCGAGATTGTTTCGGGGCAGATAGAGGCTGTCATGAACGATATGCAGCCCGATATAGTGAAGATAGGTATGATACGCAGAGTGGAGACGCTGAATGTGGTCATTGATGCCCTGACCCGGTATCGTCCTGCTCATATCATCTATGCTCCAGCAATCTGGTCTAGTCAGGGCGATGCGCTGATGACGGAGGATGTGGTGAGCCAGATCAAATACCGTCTGCTGCCCCTCTGCTCGGTAGTTGTGGCGAGAAAGAAGGAGAGCGACATCATTCTTCAGAACTCCCGACTCCTGGAACTTGCCGAGAAGCAGGGACTCCGGATCTATCGCCTTGATAATGCCAATTCGCATGGTCTCATCAACCGTTTCTCTTCTGCCCTTGCCATCTATCTGAATCAGGGCAAGAAGATGGAGGAGGCGTTGGCGATGGCGCAGGATTTCATCAATATAGAACTGGCAAGAGAGAGTAATCTGCAGGGCAGGAGTTCCGAACTTTACAATCAGTTTATCTCGCAGGTGAACAACTTCTGCCGCACCTATAGCGATGTGCATTTCTATGCTGACCAGCTGAATGTAAGTGGCCGCTATCTGGCGCAGGTTACCCGCCGCATCTCTGGCAAGACGCCGAAGGCAATCATCGATGAATACATCGTGAAGGAGATAGAGCGCGAGCTTTCTACCACCACGCATACGGTGCAGGAGATAGCCAACACCTTCGGCTTCTCATCCCAGGCTCATCTCACCAAGTTCTTCAAGAAAATGAGAGGGGTAACGCCTTCTGCTTTCAGGCAGAAAGGCTGAAAATAAACACTCTTCACCACTCTTCACCTCGCTTGGAAGACGACGTTACCTCTGTCTTTGGGTTCCCGACGGGATTGAGCCGTCATTAAACTAGTCATCCATCCACATCTTGAATCCTTCGCCGCGCAATGTCTCCAGGTGGATGGAGGCATCCTTGGCGAAATATCGGCGCAAGTTGTACATCACATTATTGAGACTTTCTTCGCTACACTGTACACCTCTCCAAACAGTATCCTTGAGATCTTGGCGTGGCACGACTTCGCCCTTATTGATCCATAATAGCTTGAGTGTGGCAAACTCAGTATTGCCCAGCGTCTTCTCGTTGCAGCCACGGAAACTGAGCACATGAGTCTCTGTATCTACGGTGTAGGCACCCATGTTTATCATACGAGAATTGCTGAAGTCTTTGCGCTTGGCATAGCGGTTTACCCATCCCAGGAACTCACGGCTGTCGAAAGGCTTCTCGATGTAAATCATTGCACCATTATTGGCAGCTTCGGTTTTGTGTTCTGGATCATGTAACGAAGATACACACATGATAGGGATGTCTTCTGCGGCAAGTCGGATGTCGTTGATTCTTTCCAGACTGTTCTCTTCTCCTATCATCACATCGAGGATGATGAGGTTGGGAGACAGCTTCATGATAAGGCTTTCTACTCCAAACAGCGTGTTTTGAAAATAGACCTCATAGCCTGCTTTTTTAAGTAGCAAGACTGCTGTGTTGCCGAAATCCAGGTCATCATCGACCAATAGTACTTTTATCTTTTCCATATTTCTTGTTTTATAATGTTCCTTTAATTACGGTTGTTGCTTTTAGTTGAGCGGCAATGTGAATGTAAAGGTGCTGCCCTTGCCTGGTTCGCTCACCACCTTGATGGTTCCGCCATGTGCCTTGACGGCATATTTTACCATGGCAAGGCCTATGCCATATCCGCTCTTATGGTGTGTGGCTGGTATGCGATAGAACTGCTCGAATATCTTCTTCTGATATTTCTTGTCGATGCCTACGCCATGGTCAGACACGCTGATGATGGTGAAAAGTTCATCCTGTTTGATGTTGACTTCAACATTTGCCTCCTTGTCAGAGTATTTAACGGCATTCTCCATCAGATTGTGCATCACATTTTCTATCAGATACTTATCTGCATACACCAGTGCATTCTCTTCACGATGGTCGTGGATTCCGATGGCATGTGGCTTGCTGGCATAGTTGGTGTCGATTTGTTCTTGCGCTTGTTGCGTCAGCTCGATGATGTCAACTTGCTCTTTGTTGATAACCAACTTGCTTTCACTGGCCTTAGAAGTGATAAGTATTGTCTTGATGGTATTGCCAAGATTCTTGATTTGTCTTTCAGAAGAAGTAATCATCTCCTGCAAGTCAGCATCCTTGATACAGTCTTTGATGAATCCCAACTTTAGCAAGATGCTTGCCAATGGTGCTTTCAAGTCGTGTACAGTTCCATGAAGGCTTACCTCACGATTCCTCAGAAGGTCTTCCTTGTATCTGATGGCAGTCATCTGGTATCCTACGCAAAAGACGATGATAAGAGCCAACAATATAGTAGATGCTAATGTCCAAATTGAGTTTGTGATGAAGGAAGATGGAGTTATATCCACCACTGCTTGAACGAAACGGACAGGTTTAAGTCCGATGGCGATAGGCTTGCTAGCCTGCCAACTATCAATGTCCTTTGTTGGTCCATGACTTTTAATGGTCTTTTTATTCTCATCTAATATTAATAATGTGTAGGCGAAATTCTCATCAAGATTCTTCTTGAATATTTGGGAGAGTTTGGCTAAATTAATGGGGTTACCTTTGGCGGTGAGCATGTCTTTTGTCAATAATCCCATAGCTTCTGCTTCTGTTTCTGCAATACCTCTATCTCTAAGGTCTTGAATGTTTATTTCGTCAAAGCGAATGACATCTTCTTTCTTTGGCTTTGCCTTGAGAAAGTCTTCTTCTGACATTTGTTTGTAATAAACTCGTTGTTTCCCATCTTTATGTGGATTGTAAATTTGATGCGCTCTGATAGCATATTCTTCATCAACAGAAACTTTCAGTGCAGAATTTATCTTATCTATTTCCTTATAGGTATATTCCTTGTATTGCAAAGACATATTATATCCTTGTAACAAAGTAACAACTAAAAGTGCTAAAATCGTTATATAATAATACTTTTTCATGCTTTGTATTTTTACTCATTTAACTTCAAAAATGCAAAAATACAAATATTTTTTCAAGTAGCGTACTTCTTAACGTCATTTTTACATAATATTTTTTTGGATAAATATTATGTAAGAAATGATGTAAAAGGTTTGCCAGTTTGAGCAATTTGCCGTAATTTTGCACTTAGATATTTTAATTAATATAAAGAGAAAATAGTATGAAAGAATTGTTGTTATTGACTTTGTTGGCATCTTCGGCTACAGTTTCTGCTCAAGAGGTAGATTCTGTGAAAACTCAGCATATCAAAGAGGTAGTGGTTACTGCTAAGAATCACGTTGCAATCAAAGATGGTGTTTCATACACTCCAACTCCTGAAGAACGCAAGTCTTCATCTAATTATTCGGCATTGCTGGCTCGTATGATGGTGGCAGGATTACGTGTAGATGAATTTACAAATAAAGTTGAGACAAATTGGGGCAAGGAAGTTCATTTCTTTATCAATGGTTTTGAGGCTAGCGATTGGGAGGTGAAAACTCTTCGACCAAAAGAGGTGGCACGTGTGGAATTCTTACAATCACCATCTGAGGCAAAATATAAAAACTATCAGGCTGTAGTCAACTTTGTATTGCGTGAATACAAATATGGAGGTTATGTAATGGCCGAGGCTAACCAAAGCTTTGGTAACTATGATAGTGGTGATTATGATGTCGCAGGAAAGCTGAAGAAGGGACATATGACTTATCAGGCAATTGTGGGAGCATATTATAAAAATGCTCATGAAATAAGAGGTAACAAAAATATCACTTATACTTATAATGATGCTTCTACGCTTAACAAAAAGGTTGACTATGAGCAAGTTGAAAAGCAGCGAATTTATTCTACAGGTATCAGCGCCAGATATGATTCCAATAATCTGATTTGGTTGGTTCAAGCTGGTGTGAAATATAACAAAACTCCTGATATTTATACCCGACAGAACATTAGATACAATGAGTCTGAAGAGACTTCTTCTGTTTCTGATGCTACCTCTCAATCTCTTACACCCTATGTGAGCTCACAATTCTATCTGGAGGGACTGCCTCATCGTGCTTATGTATATGGTGGACTTTCTTTCTCTTATAACCATAACAAGGGTAGCGAGGATTATCATTTAATGGAATCGGAAGGTCAAAGCATCATCAATGGAACAAGGGAAAATGCTTATTTGCCAAGCTTATGGCTAGGTTATGGATTGCCTGTTTATAAACAAAACTATTTGGTGTTTACTGCTCAACTCAACTCTGAGATTTATCGCACGAACTATTATGGAACCGCCGATACTTATCAGAAATTAGTGAACTCTTACTATTCCTTTGACTTAAATTATAATCATAAGCTCTCTAAAAAGTGGAGTGGCAGTTTGAAAATGTCCATACCTGTACAGAGTTATAAGGTTCAAGATGAACCAACGATGACAAAGGCTTATATTAATGGAGGCATGACGCTTAGTGGACGGTTTAACGAGAAGCATTCCGTTTATGTACAGGCTAACATCACTCAAAGTTCTATTAATCCTACTTACTACAATACAGTGGTGCGCCAGGACGATGAGGTGACAGGCAGCAAGGGTAATGCTGATTTGAAAACTGTACGCCAGGCCTATGCCCTTTTGTCATATACATGGATGCCTTCTAATTTGTTCTCTCTTAATTCATCCTTTAGTTGGGATAATATCATCAATGATATTGTACCTTATTGGCATGAAATAAATGGACTGATGGTAAAGGAGATGATTAATAGTGGCTCGTTCAATCCAATATATATCAATGTGACTCCATCTTTGAACCTTGCGCATGGTAAGATTCGTTTGAGTTCTAAAGTTTCGTATGTGCATGAATGGCATTCCGGTCTGTTTCATATAAACAACGGTTATTGGGGACTATATCCTACCTTGTATTGCAGACTAGGAAAATTCTGGGCTGTAAATCTCAATTACGCTTACAGTTCTGGAGAAGGATATATGCGTGGAAGTTCCAACCTTACTCGCTTCTCAGATAATTTGAAGTTAGGATTACAATATACCAAGGGAAATTTATTTGTTAAATTACAGGTTAATTCCCTCATACTTAAAAATGGTAATACGAAGAGTTGGCTTATCTCTGATTATATTGATAGTTATTCTTATCAAAGCCGTCCATGGGATAGACGCTATGTGTCATTATCTGCAAGTTATACTTTAGATTATGGCAAGAAGATTAATCATGGGAGCAATTTGAAATTTAACGGAACGACAAAAACGTCTGTATTGTAATTGTTTATGCGTAATATTAAGGTTGTTCACCAACATGACAGCATGCAATGCGGTATCACCTGCTTGCAGATGATATGTAGATATTTCGGCAGGGAATACTCCTTGGACTCTCTGTCGAAGATTTGCTTTGCAACAACGGAAGGTGTCTCCATGCTGGGCATCAACGAGGCTGCAAAAATATTGGGATTTCACAGGATAAGTACTCGCTCTAATTGATATCCAATCAAAGTCCAATTTGGAGTGAGTTTGTTTTATTAACACATAGATAAATCTCTCTTGCAAAATCGCCAGCGAAGCCTTTCTACAGCTTCGCTGGCGATTTCTCAGTATATAATCTTACTCAATCATATTCTTGAGTATCCATTTCCTGAAGAATGGGTCTTCTATTTCATATCTGTCACTTCGGATGATGTAGCCTTTCTTGCTTAAACGCAATAGGGCACTGGTCATCGTGCTGGTAGGCTGGTTCCTGTCTTGTGCAGGATTGTTGCCCTCGCAGATGCTGACCATTACATATTTGTCTGTCTTATTGAAATTCAACCATAAACGTTCGTAGTCTAAATCATGAGTTGTTATGATGTCTTCTATGGCGAGTTGGAGTACATCCTCGTTTTTGCCAGCTACCAGGTTGTTCCAAACTGCGAATGAAAGCTGTTGCGTGTAGTATGGATGGCAACTTGTAAAGGCCAGTATCTCGTCTGCAATTTGAGTAGGCTGCTCTGATACATCTTTCAATCTGTCTGCAATATATGATTTGAAATCTTCGTATGGAATCTTGTTGAGTCTCATCAGCATTCCAAAATGATAGAACGGAGACTTCACACGTTCAAAGATATCTGTCATCATCGATTCCTGGCTGCCCAGAAAGATGTAATTGATGCCTGTCTGTTCCTGCATGATGGAACGGAGCTGCTTATCCATGTTTTTATCGATTTCCAGGATGCTTTGAAACTCGTCAAAGACAACAATCAGTTTGTTTTGAGGTGTAGAAACCTTCTGAATTGTATTTAAAACATCTTCTATTGCAGTTGTTCCATTGTCGGTTGATGGTTGGAATGAAACCGATAGCTCGTCTGTCATCGGGTTCATGTTGATAGAAGGAATGATGCGGAAGTTACGAAGATAGTGCTTCATCTTTTCCAGTTTGAATTGATTGAGCAGTTCCTTCAGAAGCTTTGCTGCAAAATCTTCTTTGCTGAGCACGGCTTGCATATTGAGCCATAGGTATGGTCGTTGGGTTTGGACAACAGCCTTTTTTACGAGACTTGATTTGCCAAAACGTCGTGGTGACATAAGAACAAGGTGGTTCTCGCTCTTGAGAAACTGTACGATGTAGTCCAGTTCTTTCACTCTGTCTGTAAAGTATGGGGCATCAACCAATGAGCCAAATTTAAACGGATTTTCCATAATCGATTTTTTTCGTAACGAAACTTTTCGCAAAGATACGAAAAAATAAAGATGCTTAGAAGATAAACTCCTTTAAATTATTATTGTTTAACATCTTTCGGCTTGAGTGTAGCAAACTCGGTATTGCCAAGCGTCTTCTCGCTGCAGCCACGGAAGCTGAGCACATGGCTATCTGTATCTACGGTGTAGGCACCCATGTTTATCATACGGGAATTGCTGAAGTCTTTGCGCTTGGCATAGCGGTTTACCCATCCCAGGAACTCACGGCTGTCGAAAGACTTCTTATATAATAATTTAGGGGGCAAATATTATGTGAGAAATGATGTAAAAAGTTTGGTAGTTTGAGCAATTTGCCGTAATTTTGCACCTAGATATTTTAATATACTGAGCCTGCTTTCAACAAGCCTTACTTTTTTAAGTGGACTCAGTAAATGACAAAGGTGATTCTTTAAACTTAAAGGTTATATTAATATGGTTGTTAAGAGATTTTTTATAAGTATATCCATGTTGTTCTAGGGGGCGCTTCTGTTGCAAGCTAAGAACAATGTGATAGACAGTGGGCAATATTTTAGACCTTCTAAATCTGAGGGGCAATTATAATTGCTTGTTTCTTAGAATTATATGTAATTTGTGCAATGGCTTAGAAATAGACCTGTTTTGTTTGGATGAAGTCAAAAAACTATGTAATTTTGCAGCCGAGATTCAATCACATCTAAAAGGTAAGAATAAGAAGAAAATGTTTAAAATGCGTCAAGGTGTTTTTAGGTATATACTAAGTATTCTAGTGCTTTTGTTGTTCGCAATGAAAACACAGGCCCAAGAAGTGTCTGAACCTCTAGACTCTATCATAAAAACATTAAAACTAAAAGAGGTTGTTGTGAAGGCGAAGAAGATACGCCAATCAGGTGATACGATATCCGATGCCGCCTCTTGTATATATCAAAGGATGATAAAGTCTTGGAAGATTTGCTTCGTAAAATGCCGGGTGTGGAGGTGATTGGTAATGGGCAGATTAAGTATAATGGTCAATGGGTGAATGAATTTTATATTGAAGGGGCCGATATGCTTGGTGACAACTATGGCGAGGAAACGAAGAATTTGGATGCCAAGGCTATTGGATCTGTGCAGATTATGGAGAATCACCAGAACATTAAACTTTTTCAGGGAACAAAAAGTGGCAATGCGCCTGCTATGAATATAAAACTCAAGCAAACGGCAAAAGGTGCATGGACTGCCATGCTTTCTGTTGCGGTTGGCGGTCAGCCTAAGCTGGCGAGGAATATGACACTCAACTTAATGAACTTCCGCCGCAATAGTCAAAACCTGACATTGCTTAAAACGAATAATGTAGGTGATGATTTACGTAAGGAAATCAATGCCTCGTCTTCGCTGAATTCTGTTTTGGGTGCAGGGATATTGCTACCCGATAAGCCTGCTGTTTCTGATTTATATGCCTATAGGAATGATTCATATAGTGCCTCTATCAATCAGCTTTATAAGTTGGATAAGGACAGAACTTTGAGCTTTAATGTAAATTACCTTTATGATCAGGAAAAGCAAAATGCTACCGATGAAAGCCGTTATCTCTTGGATGATGGCACTCGATATGTTATACAGGAGTCTAACCAGGCTTTGGTAGGGCAGCATTTTGTTGGGGGACATGTTGCTTATAAATTGAATAGCTCCAAAAGTTATCTTAAAAACAATTTGTCGGTAAATGCTTCTTTTCCTAAGAATGAAGGCTTGGTGAATGATTTCGTCGCTCAGACTCTCTCTGGTCATAGTTTCTTGTTGAGTAATGTGATGAAGGCAAACTATAAGAAAAAGAATGGTGGAGTCGCAGATTTGGAATGGAAAGCTTCTTTTGCGGATAAGAGAGGGGTGTTGAATGTGTCGGAAACGAAAATGAGCCAGTTACTGAGACAACGCAACTTCCAGAGTGAAGCTACAGGATCTTTGTTGGCTTTCACGATTCCTCACCTTATGTTTAATTTGAATGGCAAGGTCATGTTTGATTGGCAAAGGGTAAGTGCAGGATTGAATTCTCTGTCGGATGCTTCTGGCAGCGAACCGAAAACCTGGTTGTTGGGAGCTTTTGTTAGCCCTAAAATCCTGTTGCACTTTGGAAACAGACTGCAATGGCTGGTTTATGTGCCTGTTGGGGTAAAATATTATCATTCTGCTGATGGCTCTTTGGATTATGACAAGCGTTTCTTTTCGACTTGCCCATATTCTAATCTGACATATAAACCTACTGGTCGTTTATCTTTCGACTTGACGACGATATGTGAGGAGTCTATGCCTTCTGTCTTGTCTCAGATGGTTCTGAAACATTTTGTGAATTATCGTACGACAATGTCCAATCCTCTTCAGGTAGAGATAGCTCCCAATCGCTCTGTTAAACTGGCGTTTACGTCAAGTTATAAGGATATTATTAAAATGTTGTTTGGTGGTGTTACTCTGTCTTATGTGGATGCTCGAAATGGTAATAGTATGGGGTATCAGGTGGTTGACGATGTTGTCAATTATATCGTCCAGCCGCAATCTACCAAAAATAGAGTTTGGCAGATAGAACAAACGGTGGCGAAGGGATTCTTTCGATGGAATTCCAAGATAAGCGAATCTCTCAGCATAGGAACGTCCAGGAGTGAATACTATGTAGGCGGAGATTGTCATGATGGACGGAGTGACTATCTGCAAGCAAAAATCTCGTATGTTGCTTCTGTAAGGAAATGGCTGAACCTGTCAATCTCTAATGATTACTCTGTGTCAAAACCATATACGGATGGAAAGGCAAGTGGGGAGGTTTACAGAACTTTCATGAATGCTTCTTCTTTTACGTTTTGGTTGGGTAAGCAATTGAATGTGGTGCCCTCCGTGCAATATTATCATAACAATTACTTCTCATCAGGTCGCAACAATGTGTTCTTGAATACGGTGATGGAGTATTATTGGGGTAATGCAACATTATCGCTGAAATGTACCAATCTTTTAGATAGTCGTACATTCCATCGTATAATAGACAATGGAATAACACGTTATTCCGGTGAGTATCAATTACGGGGCAGGACAATCCTGTTCGGAATACGAATAAAAATCATATAAAATACTTCAAGATGAAAAATTATAGGAAACTGCTGGTCATGGGCATGATGCTCGTGGGAATGAATGTGAGTGCGCAAGTAAGTGTGACTTATGCTTTGGATTCACCAACTTTTACTTTGGCGCATGAGAGTACGGATAAGTTTGAAACCTTGGATTCTGCTTATCTTAGTGTCACCTATCGTTTCAAATATCGCCAGACGGCAAAGGATGATTCCTTGCGGATGGAAGATCTTATGGATCTACAGCTTGGCAGAAAGTATAATGCTTTCTTCAGTAAAAATCTGCGCGATCTGGATCAGGAGAATACAAAGTCTTTGAAAACAACGATGCGATTTACTCCTATTCCTGAGGAATATGTGGGTTTTGACATATTGTTTAGCCATTCAGATAAGACTTGTCAGGTTACCAATCGAATTCCTTATACCAGTCAGGTGATAGAGTATAGCGAAAAAAAGCCAGATATTAAATGGCGATATCTGCCTGGGGATACGGCTACGGTGATGGGCTATCTTTGTCATGCGGCCGAATGTCAATATGGTGGTAGAACATGGAAAGTATATTATGCCGATAAAATCGCTTTGCCTTATGGTCCATGGATGTTGAATGGAGCAAAGGGACTCATTTTGAAAGCGGTGGATTCTGACCATGATTTTGTGTTTGAGGCTGTCGGGTTAACCCAGAAGTCGCAGCCTGTTATTCGTTATACTTGGAGCAGAAAGACAATGAGTAAAGAAGAATGGCAGAAGTATGCGGCAAATATGTATAAGAATGCAGGTGCGTTTGTTCGTAACACGGGAGCACGTATTATCGTGATGGACAATAGTGAAAAAGGTTTTCATCATCTGAATGAAGATTGGGAGCAATATTACAATCCTTTGGAGAAATAACATGGAAATCATAACAACAAGTAAAAATAATAAACGTCTTTACGAAGAAGAGACAAGAAACTGTTTCTTGTCTCTTCTTCGTGGAGATTTATTATTTAGACCCCATTTTAGAGAGTGTAAACTAAACTGTGTCAAGCTACAATAAAAGTAGTTTAACACAGTTTTTATATTATGGACAACTTAGAAATTGATTACAAGAAAGCAGCTCAGCAGTTGCGTAG
>NZ_JBQKLN010000019.1:0-75574 GCF_052116205.1 Prevotella sp. Sow4_E9_plate
AAGCGATTTCTCGACAGATATTCACCAGCGGAGCCAATTGCTATGTTTCACTCAGAATGACCACACTGGTCATGCTGGATTCAAAATATGCCCCTTTTTAAAGTGGGCTCAGTCATAGTTTTTGTGATGAGAAAACTATATTTTGTAAATGGTTTCTCTATGTTTTGTGCATCCCAACTCTACGTTAGTCTTTTGCGCTATCTACCCCGCTTTTCCCCCAAAAGTGGTTACGGTTACAGAAGTTACAGTTTTTCTTAAGCCAATTCCCTCTCCCTTCTTTAGAAGGAGATAATAATATATATAAATATATATATTATTATCTATTATTATTACTTACAATCTGAAAGTTCTCGAAATCCCTTATACCCCCTCCGCTGAAAACTGTAACTTCTGTAACCGTAACCACTGTAACCATCTTCGCCCAGAACCAACGGTCACTGGTCGAAGTGAAGGGGGCAGCAAGGCTGCTCGCCCTGTCAAGTGTGATGTGCTGGGATATAAAAGAGCGGATAACGCTGTGAGACTGCATATTAAGTCTAGCGACACCGTAAAACGCAGTGTTGCTAGACCTGCCAAAAACTGCTATGGCGTTTGCGAGGGGAAGGGGCAGTATTAACGGAATGCACCTTTGCGCCCTGTAAGGACAAAAGCCTTCAAACCAGATGATTAATAAAGCTTTTGCCCTAAAACAGGGCGTGTGGGGCCTTACTTTCTGGGGCGTGTGGGACCTCACTTGTGATAACGGCAGTATTGGTATCTATTTCAGGAGAGCTTCTGCTATCTTGATGTCAAACGGGGTGGTAATCTTGATGTTTTCGCGATTACCTTCTACCATTGCTACCTGGCAACCGAGACTTTCTATGACCGATGCATCGTCAGTAAACTGCTCCTTGTATTCCTGGTTGAATGCCTGTTTCGCCAGACCGATATCGAAGGTCTGAGGAGTCTGCACCACACGGTAGTCGCTGCGAAGCACGTTCTTGCCACCGCCGTGCTGGTCGATGTAGCGCAAGGTATCGGTTACAGCATATACCGGGATGGCTGCATATTCCTCGCGAGCCGTCTCGAAACATTCCTCAATCACATCCGTAGAAACGAATGGTCGGACGCCATCGTGAATACCCACTACGCCATCCTCATTGTCAGGAATGAGCGAAAGTCCATTCTTGGAAGACTGGAATCGGGTGTCGCCACCGTTGGCTATCTGGTGCTTGATGTCGAAATGATATTCTTCGCAGAGCTGATGCCAGTATTCCTGCTGGCTCTCCGGGAGAACCAGGATGATGCTCAGCTCAGGGTTGTATTCATGAAAACGCTCAATGGTTCTCATCAGGATAGGCTTGCCGGCTACAGGCAAGAACTGCTTCGGAATCTCACTTCCCATGCGGAGGCCCTTGCCTCCGGCTACTATGATTACGTAATCCATGATGGAATTTATAATTGATAATTAATAATTATTATTTGCTCTCCATCAGGTGGGTGTACATCATGCCATCCTGCAGGGCTGCCACGGTTTCCTTGCCTGCGAAGTAGCTCAATATCTTATAGGCGTATGGAAGGGTGGCGGCAGGACCTTCGCCCGTAATCACGTTGCCATCCTCCTGGAAGAGGGTAGCTGTATATTCTGTATTCTCGCTGAAATACTGCTCGAAGCCAGGATAGCAGGTTGCCTTCTTGCCTTCGAGAATGCCAGTGCTTGCCAGAACCATAGGGGCTGCGCAGATGGCACCGATCCGTTTGCCAGCCTTCTGCTGTGCGATGAGCGCCTGGCGAACGCCTTCATGCTCATTGAGGTGGCTGCTGCCCGGCATTCCACCAGGAAGGAGCAACATATCGGCATCCTCAAAGCTCTGGATATCATCGAACTTCAGGTCAGCCTTGATGGTGACTCCATGAGAAGTCTCTACCCATTCACTACCTGTAATACTGACGGTCTTGATGTCTACACCCCCTCTGCGGAGGATGTCTACTGGAGCCAAACCTTCGATTTCCTCGAAGCCATTGGCAAGAAATTCATATACCTTTGCCATAATTTATTCGTTTTTTGTTTTGTTATTCGAATTATATTATTACCTTTGCAAAAGTAAGAATAATAATTGAAATAACAAAATAAATGGGACAACAACATTTGAAATTCGCAATTTTTGGCAATGAATATCAAGCCAAGAAGAGTGCTTCGATAGAGAAAATCCTTTCTTATCTGGAAAAGAAGGAAGCTGAAGTTTATTTTGAAAGCCTCTTCTACGATTTTCTTACCAAGATGGAGCATCTTGAGGTAAAGGCTTCCGGCGTATTCGAGGACTACAACTTTGATGTAGACTATGTCATCTCTATGGGCGGTGATGGTACCTTCCTGAAGGCGGCGAGCAGGGTGGGAGCAAAGGAAACTCCTATTCTTGGTGTGAATATGGGCCGTCTGGGTTTCCTTGCCGATGTGTTGCCTAGTGAGATAGAAACGGCGCTGGACAGTCTGTATGCTGGTGATTGCCTGATAGAGGACCATGCGGTGATTCAGGTAGAGGCTGAAGGCGGCGTCTTGGCGGGAAATCCTTTCGCCTTGAACGATATTGCGGTATTGAAAAGGGATGATGCTTCGATGATTTCTATCCGTACCCAGGTGGATGGGGAGTTCCTGGTCACTTATCAGGCGGATGGTCTTATCGTGACTACTCCTACGGGCTCTACTGCATATAATCTCTCTAATGGCGGACCTATCATCATTCCGCAGAGTGGTAGTCTCTGTCTGACTCCCGTTGCTCCTCACAGTCTGAATATCCGTCCTATTGTCATCAATGATACGGCGGAGATCGTGCTGGATGTGGAGAGCCGCAGCCATAATTATCTCGTGGCTATTGACGGACGAAGCGAACGCATGACCGAGCAGACCCGCCTGATTATCCGTAAGGCACCACATGCCATTAAAATAGTAAAGCAGCGGAACCAGAGATATTTCTCTACATTGAGAGAGAAGCTGATGTGGGGTGCTGACCAGAGACAAAGATAAAGTAATCACAAAATAAAAAAAGAGGACTCTTAAGGTCCTCTTTTTTCGATTGATTACTTATCGTATGATTGATACTTTTATTTAATAATCTGTTTCTTGCCCTGGTGGGTATAGATGCCTGGCTGGTTAGGCTTCTGCATCATCTTCATGCCGCTCAGGGTATACCATGCGTTGTCTTTACTTGCCGTATTGTCAATGGTAGGAGCTGCGGTGATGCCTGTAGTTGGCATATCAGCCGTAACATCCTTGATCTTATAGAGACCGTCATTGTTCTTCTCATTCAGAACCTCCAGATAGGTATCCTTGTTGATATTCGTGAAATCAACGGTCTGTGGCGAACCGGTACCGGTGCTGAATACGAAGGAAACCATGTAGTTCTTGCTCTTGATCTTGTAAGTTTGATAATACCATTTCTTGCCTTCAATCACTTTGCTTTGGGTCATCTTGTCGCCAGGCCAAACACCCTTCACGGTCAGGTTTTCCTTTGGAGAATCGCACCATGCCCAGAAGTTGAAGCCATCTTTCCATCCTACCTGGTCTGCGTTGGCATATACGGTGATATCGTATGGGTCGAAAGCAGTAGGCTTTTCTACCTTATAGTTACGGGTAAGAATACCGCTGACAGCACCATTCATCAGCAAGCCCACCTTCAGGGTTGTCTCGCCGAAAGGAATCTCCAGCTCCTCACCGCTCTTAGCCTTCTTGCTGCTGGCTGTTGGCTCTGTGCCATCGGTTGTATAAACCAACTGTGCATCGTCTGCGTTGCTTACAGCCACGAGCTTTGCTTTCATCGTGCCTTCGTAATCACCGGAAGCCAAATCCACCCAAGCCACGTTTGCCTTCTTAGGCATGAAATAGCGGTAGTGGTAGCCGTTCAGCAGTTCGGCGTATGTGTTTGGTGCTGCATACTTCTTGGCGTTAGGACCTACGATGGCAATCAATGTTGCCTTGTCGCCTACGGTCCTGATGCCGTTATATCCTTCTCCCCTGAAGGCATTGAAGGTGGTATTGCTGGTATTGGTGATACCTGCCAGCTGGCGGGCATTGATCATCGCCTTGATATCCTGCTTGCAGTCAATCCAGTGCTTGTAGAATACGCATGGAGTTCCGCAGGATGCCAGAATGTAGGCATTGGCTGCCAGGGTATCCTTGCGGATAGGGTCCTGCTGTTTGCCGGCTGAGCGGTATTCTGTATCGTGATTCTCTACGAAGGTGATGGCATACTGCTTGTAAGCCGGGTCGTTAGCCAGACCATCTGTCTTTACGGTCGACCAGTTGGATTTGATGGCATCTCGCACCACATAACGGATAGGGAAGTCGAAGGCTGCGCTTGTGATTTTATCATTAACCTTAGTAGCTTCAAGCCAGTTCTTGACTACGGATACATTTCCATTCCAGTATTCTCCTACGGAATAAGTTGGCTTGGCTGCATCGTTGTAGATGCCTGTAAACTTGCCGCTGTATCCCTTTACCATATCATAGCGGAATCCGGCATAGCCGAAGTCGTTGAGGAGCATGTCGAGATAAGCCTTCACGATGGTCTGCACGTTCTGGCTGTTGTGGTCCAGGTCGCGCATGCCGCCCCAGTCTTCACCGGTATCATTGTTGCTGCTGAGCTTTACGCCCTGCTTATCTGCCTCTTTCTTGGTCTTGCCGCCATCATCGTTGGCACAGATATCGGTTGATTTCATCTCGTAAGTCACTCCCTTGTAGGTTTCTACCGGGAAGTCAAACCAGGTTGATACGTTCTTACGGTGGTTGATTACCACGTCGGCGATGGTTCCGATGCCGTTATTCTTAAAGGTTTTGATGAGAGAGCGGAGTTCGCTTTCACTTCCGAAAGAACTTTCGTAGTTGGAAAACCAGTAGAGGTCATCGTAACCCATTGACTTGCCGCCACAGTTGGCACTCTGTGGAATCCATACGAGATTGAAGTACTGTCCCAGCTCAGGAGCCTGTGCTTCGAGATGGGGCCACTTGGAATCGCTGAAGGAATCCCAGTAGAATCCCTGCAGCATCACGCCGCTATGGTTGGCTGGCCAACCCTGGGCAAACATATTTGCGGTTGCCAGTAGGGCAACGAGTGTAGAGTATATCTTCTTCATATTCAAGGATTAAGATGTTTTGTTTATTTGTTGCAAAGTTACGACTAATTCTGATATGTATGCGCAAATATGATGTAAATCAAGCAAAAGATCTGTGCAAACGTTTGCATATTTATCGATTTCATTTCTTTTTCCGTAAAATCTCACCCGATGCAGTAGAAATTGCGTCCCGACGTAGCTTCAGATATGTCCCGACGCAGTAAAAGATGCGTCCCGACGTAGCATCGGATACGTCCCGATGTAGTAAAAGATGCATCCCGACGTAGTACAAGATACGTCGGGACGTAATTTCAGAAGCATCCTGATTCCCATCTAGTAAGCCTCAGTTGAAGTTCAAGTAAGCCTTATTTGAAGTTCAAATGAGCCTTATTTGCCTTTTAAGTGAGCCTTATTTGAAGTTCGAATGAGGCTTAGTTAAATGTTACGTAAGCCTTACTCCAACATTACGTAAGCCTTACTTCAACCTTAAGTAAGCCTCATTCGAAAAAAGTATCTTATCTGAATTTTCGTATCTGGTTCAGGGCGTAAGCGTGGTAATGCGTGGCAATAAGGTGGCAATAAAATATCCCCTTATTGCCACGCGTTATTTGCTTATAATCAATGAGTTAAGTGTGAGAGTGATAGATGTGGCAATAATTTGATGAAAAAAATATTTTTTTGGCTATGTAAAACTTGGGTTAAAGATAATGAATCTGTGTGAATCTGTGGGAGTTTTTTTATGTCCCACGGATTTCACAGATTTACACAGATTTTTTATGCCCAGGGTTAGCAGCTTCTGCCTTAACCTTTCCGCTGTAGTGTAGTGTGAAGTACTTTTGCTTATTCCGTTGTCTGCGCATCAGATACGGCTTTAGGAGATAATTATTATTAAAAAACTAGAAAACATTTGGCTATCTCGTTTTTTATTGCGTAATTTGCGTTGCGTAAAAAGCGCAATGGTTGCAAGTGTAACGAAAACAATAAGATTAAAGCAATAATATGGCAACATTGAACGATGGTTTATCAGAATTATTGTGCCTGGCTTACGGAGAACCAGCAGAAGCTGTTGCTGGCTATAGCTAGTGAGAGCCTGGTATCTTCGCCATTGAGCCAGCAGTTTATCAGCACCCACCATCTTCCTGCCACGAGCAGCGTGAAGACGGCATTAAAGGCATTGGTGGATAAGCTGCTGGTAAGCAAGACCCCAAACGGCTATTTAGTAAGCGACCGCTTCTTTGCGAAATGGCTGGTGAGAGGGGGAATCACATTATAGTCCAGTCATAATTCTGCTGGCATATAGATTACGGTATGTAAATAATATTCCAGAAAGAGACAGTCAAGGAGAAACTTCCGGAAAATGGGGAAAGAAGAGATTGAAAATTTTCCCTTAAGGATATTTATTTTTTCCTTAAGGGAAATAAATTCTTCCCTTAAGAGATATTTTCATCACATTTAACTTGTAAGGCTATTTTATTAAAACAAATCGCTATGGGTTCCATTGTTGAGAAACAGCAAGGTTAGTTTTTCATCGTTTTGTTCCCACAGCATCAACCAATCTGGGTTATGTGACACTCCCAAATACCTTCTAGGTTTCCATGAAGTTTATGCGATTTATATGATGGTGGCAGTTTCCCCTCTTTGGCTAGTTTCTCTACGGCTTTTTCAATGAGGGTTGGATCTAGACCACGTTTCACTCCTTTTCGCAGAGACTTTTTAAATTTGTTTGTAAAGTCAATAGAGTATTTCATTCTAAGCACTGTTTGATTAAGTCGTGAGCATCTTTTGCATGATATACTCTTCCAGCTTTAACATCTTCTAGGGCTTCTTCAATGCCACTTTTCTTTTCGGTTTGAATAACCCAGCCAAACTTCTTTGCCAGTTCCTTTAATAAGTTGAAGTCAACTTGCGGAACAGTTATTGTTGTTGTTATATTATTTATAGCTACATCCATATTGCTTTACTTTTAATGTTATTTTTAATGCTGCCGCAAAGATACGACTTTTCCTCGTAACCACCAAATGTTTATGGGGAAATGTTGTGGGTTAGCGCAAAAAAGAAAATAGGCGGCTCCCGGATTGGAGGAGAGTCGCCTATTCTATGAATTTTTAACTAAATCAGTAAAGTTCGACCAACTTTCAACTTTGAATCCTCTTAGATCTCTGACGGATTTCTTAAACCACTCTATTTTAGAAAGCTCCATAACAGTTTTTACAAGTGCAGTCAAATCATCATTCATCGTCATGTATGTACTGCCTTGCACCCACTCGAAACCATTCTTCTTTAGAAGCTCTTTTATTTCGTAGTAAGCCTTGTTGTAAGGTTCGCCATAGTATTTTTGTAAATCGGAAATAACCATATCAAATGCTAGTGCGTACATACTGCCTCCTTTGCTGGTTCAAATAAGTCCTTATATCCAAAGAATATGTTCCCATCTGCGGTTTTTGCGGAGATGACAATTCCTACGAAAGGATTGTTCTCAACTTCAATCACTTCGCCCTGTGTCCAGTCTTTGGCATGTGTCAAGTCTGGAGATATTAATACTTTGTCGCCTGTTCTCATAATCATAAAAATATAAATGTTGTACTTATTCGGTGCAAAGATACGACTTTTCCTCGTAACTTCCAAGGTTTTAGGGAAAAAATACTTGAAAAGGATGAGGAGAAAGAAAAAAAATAGGCGGCTCCCGGAATTGAGAGCCGCCTATTGATATTTAGTTTATTTGATGAAGCAAATGCTTACTTCTTTGTCATTACACACTTTGCATAGCCATTAGCCCATGCATAGAGCTTGATGTCGTAAGTACCAGCATCTACAGAGATGTTGCCACCGCCTTGGGTAAGAGCATTTACATCGCCACCCCAGTTGATAGCCCAGTCGTCGTTGGCACGGAACTTGATTTCACCAGAAGCCAATGTGATGTCCTTTGCCTCCCAGTAGCCAAGTGCTTTTGTTTCTGCATTGTAAGGAACGTATGTCATATCTACGTCTGAATCCCAACCATTAGGGGATGCGCTACCAATGATACCAATAGTTGTGATAGGAGTCAGAACATAGCTCTTGCTTTCCAAATCAACATCTACTTTGTAGTAACCGGCTTCTTCTGTCATGGTGATGTTGGCTGCATCAGCAGCAGTATTGAAGTCTGCGCCATAGTTGGTGCCCTTCCACTCTGGCTGAGTACAGAACTTGAAACCATTCTGGTTCAAGTACATGAAACCAGTAAAGTGTACACCATCCTCACCTGCGAGGTAGTCATTTGTTGCCCATCCATTAGCATCACCTGCCATATAGAGTACTGGCTTGCCTACAGTGTAAGTAAGGTTGTTCATATCAAGAGTAACAATCCATGTACCTGCGCCTGGGATTACTGGAGTCTGAAGTTCACCCCATGAATCGCCATCATAGAGAATGTATCCGAATGTGTCTTCTGAACCGTTCTCCTTGCAGCCCAAGGCTCCCTTGTTGATGGAATCCCAGTCTTCACTTACGAAGTTGCTTCCAGCATAGAACTTAAACCAGTTTTTGTCTGCAGTAGTTGTAACCTTCAACTGATAAACTCCATCGCTAATCTTGTTCATCCAGACAGGAGATTTTGCATCCCACTCATTTCCGTTTACCTGACCGAGCATGTAGTAGCCCTTCTCATCGAGTTGAGGTGTTGCTGTTGGAGTAAACTTACCTGTAGTCTCGCCCTTGGTAGTAATGCTTACCGCATCACCAGAAGCGAGATTGATAGAAACTTGTGTCTCCACTTTCAGGTCGCGAGCAACAGAAGCACGAGACTTATTCTGCTCGCAAACGAGTTTCTCCAATTCAGAAGCACTTACTTGAACGCTGTTGCCAACCATTGTTCCATTGACAGCTACTCCGTTCACCTTGAAATCTTGGAGGGTGAAACCAGAGACATTGGCATCTGTAGAATTGACTGTTACGAGATTGATGATACCATCTTCATCAGCCATGCTGCCTTCTGCCTCAGAACCATTGGCAAAGGTTACCCCATACTTGGCAGCAGATGCTTCCTGCTCGTTGGCCTGTGGGTTAGCCCAGTCGTCGTAGTCGCCAGCGCAGCTGGCAAGTGCGAGACTTGCCATTGTTGCTAAGCTATATAATAATGTCTTTTTCATTGTGTTCATGTTTTTAATTATTTAACTTCTGCTGTGTTCTTGTCGAAGTTGACATAGAGCTTCTGTCCTGCTGTGCAAGTTACAGAGTAACCTTCACCAGCCTCAGACCAAGAATTAACAATGTTCATGTTTCTCCAGAAGCAGTTGCCCTTGAAGATAGTGTACTCTGTACGCCACCAGTCGATTCCTGGAATCTTGATATATGTGCGGAGCTCGCCATCACCACCGAAGGCTGGAGATACCCATTCGCCAGTCTGGTCTGCAGGAGCTGTCATAGCCCAAGCGGCAGAAGCGTCGTCCCAATTGCCACCAGCAGCAGCACCGATGATGTAAGCAGCACCAGGATAAACATTCAGTGAGTAGTTGATGTTCTTCTTGTCTGCTGACATTTCACCAACGAAGTGGAGAACGAACCAGCCGCCATGAGCAACCTTCAGGTTTCCGTCGCCATCCTCTGAGAATTCAGCACCAGCATTATCGTTGACAGCAGCCAGACGGCTAAAGCCACGCCAGTCATTCTCGTATGTACCCCACTTGAATGAACCGCCATCAGGAACATAAACCATGGTATAATAGTTGCCTGCCATACCATATACAGGAGCCACTGGCTTCCAGCTGCTCCAAGCCTCTTGGATAGAAGAACCAACTACGAACAGGTTCTCTGGATACTTAGCATCTGGAGCCTTGTAAGTAGCCTTCACTGAAGGCAGGGTTATGATGTTGGAATAACTCTGACCAAGATAAGGGTCGGCTGTGCCATCTATGACAGCACGCAATCTTACATATACAGGCATTGTTTCTGGCACGCTTGTGTCTGGGTTGGCTGCCTGGAACATATCAACGAGTATAGAGTTCAACTCTGCTGCATCCACAGCCATCTTGGCTGTGGTGTAAGAGGTTGACAATTCTTTATGTGTAGCTGTTGTATCTGTCAGGAACTTCTGATCGAGTGCAACCTGCACATAGTAGCGAACCACGTATGGAATACCTCCATAGTTTGGCTGTGAACAAGACAAGGTCAAGTTGTTGGCACTTGCCAAGTCGTATGTATTGTTTTCTGCGTATGCTGGTGTATTCAATACAAATCCGTCTGCAGCATGATTTAAATCCAATCTAGGATTGCTGTCATTGTCGTCAGAGCATGAAGTGAAGAGCAAAGGCAAAACCATTGCAGGCAACAGCATCAATTTTAAAAATATCTTTTTCATAATTGTATTCTTTAATCAATTATAGTTCTTTATTCCGAAGAATCCCCGATTTACTAAGATTAGTAATTAGGGTTCTGAGTCATGTTAGGATTACCTGCAATGTCGGTAACAGGGATAGGATATACGTTGAACTTAGACTCGATACCGATACCTCCTGCTACACCTCCCTTGAAGTCCCAAAGATACTTGGAACCAGAGAAGAGACCAAAGCGGATCAAATCAGAACGACGACGGCCTTCTACATAGAACTCACGGCACCACTCATCAATCAAAGTCTGTTCATCGACAGCTCCAGAGATCTCCTTGCGATGAGCACGCTTCTGAATAGTCTGGATGTCTGCGAGAGCATCAGTGGTATTTCCCAAACGATAGTTGGCCTCAGCACGTGTCAGGTAAATCTCTGCCAGGCGGAACAATGGGATATCTGTATCCATGAATGTACCATCGTGGATGTCGGAACCGTCTGCATGGCGATTCTGCCATTTTACGATAGAAGCACCATTTGTGAAACCTGTAATCTGCTTGCCAGGGCTGAGTGTGCGGATGCCGCCACCTACACCCATGTAGAACATGGCACGGTCATCACCAGCTTTGTTGATGACATCCTTTGTGGTTACGTGCAATTCTTCATCCTTTGCGATAACCTGCTCCTCGGTGGCATCCTTCAGCGCATCGCTTTCACCTGCCATAGGGATATTGTCATTAGGGAAGAATTTCTCAACCAAGTCCTTGCGGGCGAAGTTGCAGCTCCAATAGTTGCTGGTGAATGAATTTGGCATTCCTGAAGTTCGCATAGATGCTACGAGGTATGTAGAACCTGAGTATTCCTGAGTCTTCTTGCCATCCTGGCGGATAGGGAAGATAATCTCCTTCATAGCCTGGGTGTTCTGGTCGTTGTCGCCCATGAATACCTGCTCATAGCCTGAGAATCCATTCTTTGTCTCGGTTGACAATGCGTAAGCTCCACTATTGAGAATCTTGTCACAGTAGTCCTTTGCCTTGGCGAAATCCTTTACCTGGCCATCTGTGTAAACTGCAGAGTTCAGAGCCAGACGAGCATGGAGGGCGTAAGCTACACCACAATCGGCACGACCAAATCCCTTGTCGTCATTGTAAGCACCAACTTCCTTCAGTTGTGGCTCAATCTCGGTCAATTCCTTGTCAATCCAGTCGTAGAGATCCTTACCGGTTTTCTCAACAGGCAGTTCGCTATCAAATGTATCCTTGAAAGGTGCCTTGTGGAAGAGATCAAGGAAATAATAGTAGTTCAAGCAGCGGAGGAAACGAACCTCTGCAATGACGTCATCGCTCATCTTACCTGTCTGTTCACTGATGAACTGGTTGTGAAGGGTGATGTTGTATGCCAGGCGCTGGTATGCCCAGTTGGCACGTACAGAACTTGAGTTCCATGCAATATTGGTGAGGGAAGGGATATCTGTATCAGTCTGCCAAGCCCAGATAACCTCATCGGTGCAAAGCTCCTGAAGATTGAAGATGACACGATAGAAACCGCTTTCACCCTCATCCTGGCTCATATCACCTTTTCCGGCAGGACCAGCCTGACCGGTCAAGCCAAGTGTGGCATATTGTTTAGCCAAAAGACCGTCGGCATCATAACTAGGTGATGACTGAGGATCAATTGAGCTGATATTCAAATCGTCTGCGCAAGAAGCCAATCCCAAGCAGAGGAAACCGGCAACTGCAGTCTTTATTAATATATTTCTCATAATTATAATCCTTTATATATTAGAAGTTGAGGTTCAAACCAATCTGGAAACTCATTGGACGTGGATATGGATTGCTGTCGATACCACTGGTTACCTCTGGGTCGATACCCTTATATTTTGTAATGATGAATGGGTTCTGTGCTGTGAAGTAGATACGTCCGCTGCAAGAATTCTTGATCAATGCAGGGAAGCTGTAACCCAATGTAATATTGGTACACTTCAAGTAAGAAGCATTACGTACAAAGTAATCACTCAAGTAGTTCTGGGCAACTGTCAAACCTGTGAAACCGAGCTTAACGGCCTCTGGAGTGGTGTTGCTGAATGAACTGTTAGAGTAAAGACCTGATGGAGAGATGGATGCTCTGTTTGCCAGGAAGTCATAATATACGTAGTTGCCCAAAGATGCACGGAATGCCATACTGAAGTCCCAATTCTTATAGAGGAACTTAGTGGTGAGACCCATGATTACATCTGCAGCTGGGTTCTTGTAATAGTAACGGTCAGCGTCGTTAATCTGACCATCGGCATTGCGATCTACGTACAGACCTTCGATAGGTTTGCCATTCTCATCATATACCTGCTGGTAAACGAAGAATGAGTTGACTGCTTCACCCACCTTGTTCTTCAAAATCTTGGTGTTGTTACCGCGAGAAATCTTGTCACCTGTCCATACCCAGTCCTGAGCACCGGCATCAAGAGAAGTAATCTCGTTGTGGTTCCAGCCTACATTATAGGTAATATCCCATGTAAAGTCCTTGGTTACGATAGGCTTTACGTCGAAAGCCAACTCAACACCATAGTTCTTGAGGGAACCTACGTTCTTCAACAGGTTATCACCGAAAGTTGTACCTGCAGGTACGTCAACGGTTGATAACAAATCGGTTGTCTTGCGATAGTAACCATCAATGTTGAAAGAGAAACGGTTGTTGAGAGCAGCGAAGTCGATACCTGCATTCCAAGTAGTAGTCTTTTCCCAAGTCAACTTGTCGTTATACTTGCTAGGACGTACAGTCTGGTGATAGTCGTTACCGAATGGATACTGAGCATAAGAGTTACTTACTACATAGAGAGGTGTATAGTAGAAGTCGTCAATACCATTCTGCTGACCAGTCTTACCCCAACCTAAGCGAAGTTTTAAGTCATCGAGCCACTTTACGTCTTTCAAGAAACTCTCGTGGTTTATCTTCCATGCAAAGGCTGCTGATGGGAAGTAGCCCCACTTATGTCCCTTTTTGAAACGAGAAGAACCATCGGCACGGAATGTAGCGGTAATCAGGTAGCGGTCGAGAAGATTATAGTTCAAACGGCCGAAGTATGAAACCAGAGAGTTGTGATTAGCCCACTCCTGCTCGCTGCGCTTAGAAGGGTTGTGCTGCCAGTTATAGTAACCTGTCTCCTCGTTGAGGACTGGGTTGTTTTCCTTCAGGTATTCATCTGTACCAAAGCCCTGGTTGTAGCCATGTCTGTGATAGTGGCTCTGCTCGGCACCTGCCATCACGTCGATGTCGTGAACACCAAATTTATGAGCATACTGTGCATAGGCATTACCAATCATATTGTATTTCCAATAGTGGGTCATGCCAGCCCAACCGAAATAGTTGTTAGAGTATGAGTACTTGGAAATCTCATCGCTTTGCTGTGTAGAGGTGTACTGAGCACCCAAACTTGCATGCAGATGCAAATCCTCGAAACCATGAATCTTGTAATCTACCTCGAAGTTGCCACTGTAGTCACGGGCGTGAGCCATAATCTCTTTCTGGTTGAGAAGAGCCACTGGGTTCTGGGCTGCATTAGAGTTGGTCGTATTCTTCCAGTTAGGGTCTGTCATATCATTTGCCTTGTTAATCAGGTTCTGATAGTAACCGCCTGTAACTGCATACTGGTCACCTTCCCCAAAAACAGGCTGTGTTGGATTCATTGACAAAGCTGCACCGATAGCACCGCCTGCATCTGCATAGCGATCCTTCTCATACATGAACTTACCTGTGAGGTTGAAGTTCAAGTGCTTGTCGAGCAATGATGGAGCCAAGTTGAGAGAAGCGTTGACACGATTCATCCAACTGGTCTTCACGATACCGTTTGAGTTGTTGAAACCAACACTGGCACGATATGGCATGTTCTTCAAGCCACCCTGTACACTTACGTTATGGTTGGTAGAAACTGCTGTGCGGAAAATCTCGTCCTGCCAGTTGGTATCTGCATTACCTAATTTTGATGCATCAAGACCATTAACTGAGCTGACAAGTTCCTTGTACTGAGCAGCGTTCAGTACATCATATTTCTTTTGGATAGTAGAAATAGTTACATCGCCTGTGTATGAAATAGAAGGCTTCTGACCATTGCGGCCTTTCTTGGTGGTGATGATGATGACACCATTAGAAGCACGGCTACCATAAATAGCGGTGGCAGAAGCATCCTTCAATACGGTGAAAGTCTCAATATCAGTAGGATTAATCATCGCAAGGATATTACTCATACCGGTAGCTGTCTGATTATCGATAACCAAACCATCTACTACATAGAGTGGGTCGTTGGATGCACTGAGAGAAGCACCACCACGGATACGAATCTGAGCACCTGCACCAGGAGTACCACCAGCAGTCTGTACATCTACACCTGCAATCTTACCTACCAACATATCTGATGCGTTGTTGGTGATACCCTTTGACATCTCATCTGGCTTGATAGCTGTAACAGAACCAGTCAAGTCGTTCTTCTTAGCACGACCATAACCGATGACAACGACTTCGTTCAAAGCCTTAGAGTCATCTGCCAAGGTAATCATCATGTTAGATGTGGCTTTGATAGTCTGTGGAGTCAATCCCAGATAGGTGAATGTAAGATCGGTACCTGGAGCTGCGTCAACAGAGAAGTTACCATCCATGTCGGTAATACCTACTGCCTTACCGTTCACTGTAATGGTAGCACCCATGACTGGCTCACCGGAAGCATCCTTCACGTGTCCCTTAATCGCATTAGTCTGCGCAAAGGAACTTGCTGTCAGAAGCAGACCACTTGCTAGGGTCAACGCTCTGAGAGGCAATTTAAATTTTACCTGCTTCATCATTTTGTCTGATTTTTAAGTTTATGTTTATATTTATTGTTTATTCTTTATGAATATTCTGCTTGTTTTGTGATGAATATCACGTTTTTAGTCTCTGGCCTCGTTTTATATAAAAATAGGTCGAAGAGTTGCGCTGTTTATTCTTTCTGGGTGCAAAATTAAGGTCTTTTTCAATACGATGTACTATTTTTTAGTTAATTCCGTTATTTCTTATGCGCAATCGTTTGCATACCTTTTGCTTGATTTAAATCAATGGAAATGATGTAACTTAACGGATATTTGTCTAATTTTGCAGCGTGAGGAAAGATATCATGAACGAAAATAATATTATAACAATGAAAGATATAGCTCGCGACCTGGGGGTAAGTATCGCCACGGTGAGCAGAGCTTTGAAGGACAGCCCTAGAATCAGTGCTGCCCAGAAGGAGCGTATACAGGCGTATGCGCGGGAACATAATTTCTATCCCAACGTCATCGGAGAGGCTTTGCGACATAGCAAGGTGCAGCCGATGAAGGTGATAGGAGTTATCATTCCGGAGTTGGTACATTATTATTTTATGTCCGTTCTTTCGGGTATTGAGGAGGAAGCGAGAGCCAGAGGCTATCGTGTGATGGTGGCACAGAGCAGGGAAAGATATGACCGAGAGGTTGCCATCTGCGATGATTTCTATAAGAATAAGGTGTGCGGCATCATCGTTTCGCAGGCAAAGGACACCAAGCAGTATGCTCACTTCGAGAAGTTGATGAACAATGGCGTGCCGCTGGTCTTCTATGATAGAATATGTACGGGCGTCAACTGCTCCAGAGTGGTGGTGGATGACTACATGGGCGCCTTCACCGCCGTGACTCATCTCATTGATACGGGCTGTAAGAAGATTGCCTTCTATGGTTCGCCGATGAATATGGAGATTTCCAAGAACCGGTATAATGGTTATCATGATGCCCTCGTGAAGCATGGATTGACGGAAAATCCAAGTTGGGTGAAGGTTTGCGACAACCGTGCGCAGGCTGAGGCTATCACACCTGAAATCCTGGAGCAGGATGATGTTCCTGATGCTTTCTTTGCCATCAACGATGATACGGCAATCGGCATCCTCTATACCGCTAAGCGTATGGGATTCTGTGTGCCGGATGATATCAGCATCTGTGGCTTTACCAATGGTGACCGTGCCAAGGCTAGCGATCCTATGCTTACCACTGTGGAACAGAGAGGTGTGGCTGTAGGAGAGGAAGCGGCAAATATCCTTATCGGTCAGGTGGAAGGCTCCATCCCGAAAGATGATGTAGAGAAAAGAGTAGTGAGAACCCGACTCGTGGTAAGAGGAACTACCAGATAACTTTGAACTTTGAACATTGAACTTTATAAATAGCTCTAATAACCTAATGTCCTTTGTGAATTTCAATGTTCAAAATCAAAGTAAGAGTAATCATAAAGTTCAAAATTCAATGTTCAAAATTCAAAGTATAACAATATGACACAAAAACCTGATTTAAGTTTCTGGAAGCTCTGGAATTTGAGCTTCGGATTCTTCGGGGTACAGATTGCCTACGCCCTTCAGAGCGCCAATATCTCCCGAATCTTTGCAACGTTGGGTGCTGACCCACACAACTTGAGTTATTTCTGGATTCTCCCTCCATTGATGGGAATCCTGGTACAGCCTATAGTAGGAACACTGAGCGATAAGACCTGGTGCCGATTCGGTCGCCGCATCCCTTATCTCTTCGTGGGAGCCACGATTGCCGTCCTCGTGATGTGCCTGCTGCCGAATGCCGGTTCGCTGGGCTTGACCGTGAGTGGAGCGATGCTCTTCGGACTGATTGCCCTGATGTTCCTGGATACGAGCATCAATATGGCAATGCAGCCATTCAAGATGCTGGTGGGCGACATGGTGAACGAGAAGCAGAAGGCAAAGGCTTACTCTATCCAGAGTTTCCTCTGCAATGCCGGCTCTGTGGCTGGATATATCTTCCCATTCCTCTTTACCTTCCTGGGAATCAAGAATGTAGCTGAACAGGGCGTAGTGCCGGATTCTGTTATCTGGTCGTTCTATGTGGGCGCTGCCATCCTCATTCTCTGCGTCATCTATACAACGATGAAGGTGAAAGAGTGGAATCCTAAGCAGTATGCTGCCTATAATGGTGTAGCTGGCGAGGTAGAAAAGGAAGAAGAGGGCAAGGCAGACTGGATTACCCTCTTGAAAAACGCACCTTCTACTTTCTGGAAGGTGGGACTGGTTCAGTTCTTCTGCTGGGCTGGTTTCCTATATCTCTGGAACTATTCTACCGGTGCCATCGCCGAGACAGTTTGGAATACTACCGATCCAAAATCGGCAGAGTTCCAGGAGGCAGGTAACTGGGTAGGTATTCTCTTCGCTGTTCAGGCAGTAGGTAGTGTGCTTTGGGCTGTGGTTCTTCCTCAGTTCAAGAATACCAAGATGGCATACGCAGTCAGCTTGATTATCGGTGGTGTGGGCTTTGCTCTCATTCCATTCCTTCACGACCAGTACTTGCAGTTTATCCCATTCCTGATGATTGGTGCCGGTTGGGCAGCCATGTTGGCAATGCCTTTCACCTTCGTTACCAATGCCTTGCAGGGCTATGGTCACATGGGTGCTTATCTGGGCTTGTTCAATGGAACCATCTGTATTCCTCAGATTGTAGCAGCCATCTGTGGTGGTGGCGTCTTGAGTCTGGTAGGTTCTCATCAGAGCGATATGATGATTGTGGCTGGTATTTTGCTTATCTGTGGAGCTTTATCGGTTAGTATCATCAAGGACCATCAGAAAAAGAATGCAAAAGAGTTAAAGAAATAGGTGTGAAACCGAAACTAATGCAAACGTTTGCATCGTTTTTTTGTTCTTTTGTGCAAATGAAAGTTGAATATAACGGATATTTTTCTTAATTTCGCACCGTAAATAATAACAAAATAACCTTTTTGAGTCTTATGATTATACATTTTCATATTTCGTATAAGACAATGTTCGGCGAGCAGATTGTCGTCAACATTCAGAAAGATAATGAGGAAGTGAAGTTTCCTTTGACCACGCTCGATGGTGAGCGCTGGTCGTATGATTGGTGTGTAGAACCTACTCAGCAGGCTTACACCTATTTTTATAGCGTAGTACGTGAGGGCGTTGTTCTGAAGACAGAATGGCTTCTGGTGAAGCATCGCCTGGATATGACAGCGAAGAAGGCTGCGGAATATACGCTCTACGATCACTGGAAGGTGATACCTCAGGATTCCTACTTGTATAGTAGTGCCTTTACTGACTGCATCAACCACCAGGCTCCTCAGGAGATGAAGCCATGTAACTATGCTAAGACAGTCCGTATTATTGTTCGTGCTCCTCAGTTGCGTGATGGTGAGAGACTCGGATTGTTGGGCGCTGGTCAGGTATTGGGTAACTGGAATCTTCAGAACGTGGTACCAATGACTCAGCATATCTATAATGAATGGGCAGTAGATTTGGATGCTACCCAGTTGCAGAGTTCTCATTTGGAACTGAAGTTTGTGGCTGTTGATAAGAAGAAGTCACAGGTTCTTTGGGAGACAGGAATGAACCGTACCATTGACTTGCCGGAGATGGAGGCAGGAGAAGTCGTAGTCTATGATTTAGACCAGGCATTCTTCGCCCTTTACAACCGCAAGCTTGCCGGAACGCAGGTGCCGGTATTCTCCTTGCGCAGCAAGAAGAGTGCCGGAGTGGGCGATTTCGGTGATCTCAAGACTATGATTGATCTCGTGGCATCTACCGGTCAGAAAGTTCTTCAACTTCTGCCAATCAATGATACCACCATCACCCATACCTGGACGGACAGTTATCCATATAGCTGCATCAGCGTCTTCGCCATCCATCCTATGTATGCCGATCTTCATGCACTTCCAGAGTTGAAGGATGCCAAGGCTCGTGCTGCGGCAGAGAAGAAACGTGAACAGCTGAACAGTTTGTCCCAGATAGATTATGAACAGGTAAATGATTTCAAGATCAATTACTTGCACCAGATATTCGAACAGGAAGGCAAAAAGATAATGTCGGGAGCCGATTTCAAGGCTTTCATTCTGGAAACACAACAGTGGCTCGTGCCTTACGCACAGTATTCTTACCTGCGCGACAAGAATGGTACTGCCGACTTCACTCAGTGGACAGACCATAATGTCTGGGATGAGGCTGAGCGCAAGGATTTGACCAACCCTGAAACCGAGGCGTACAAGAACGTTGAGTTCTTCTACTTCGTGCAGTTCATTCTGAACAAGCAGATGCAGGAGGCACACGAGCATGCCAAGGCTAAGGGGGTCATCCTGAAGGGTGATATTCCTATCGGTGTGCATCGTCACAGTTGTGATGTCTGGATGGAGCCTAAGTACTTCAACATGAACGGTCAGGCAGGTGCTCCACCGGATGACTTCTCTGTGAACGGTCAGAACTGGGGATTCCCTACTTATAACTGGGATGAGATGTTGAAGGACGGTTGCCAGTGGTGGACCCGCAGATTCCTGAATATGTCTAAGTACTTTGATGCTTATCGCATCGACCACGTGCTCGGCTTCTTCCGTATCTGGGAAATTCCGGTAGATAGCGTACATGGTTTGCTCGGACAGTTTGCTCCATCCCTCGGCATGACCCGTGAGGAGATTCAGGGCTACGGCTTGAACTTCCAGGAGGATCGCTTTACCCGTCCGTTCATCACCGACTGGGTCTTGGACCGCATGTTCCATGAGCGTGCTGACGAGGTGAAGGAGAAATATCTCGACCGTCTCGACGATGAGCGTTATCAGATGAAGCCAGAGGTAGATACCCAGCGCAAGGTAGAAGCTCTCTTCGCTGATGTAACAGATGAGAAGGAAATCTGGTTGCGTGACGGCTTGTATGCCTTGATAAGTGATGTTCTCTTCGTTCGTGACCGCAAGAATCCGGAACTCTTCCATCCACGTATCTCTGCGCAGCTCGATTTCATCTACGAGTCGCTCTATGATAGTGATAAGGTTGTGTTCAACCGCCTTTACAATGACTACTTCTACCGCCGCCACAACCAGTTCTGGTATGGCGAGGCTATGAAGAAACTTCCTAAGCTGGTTCAGGCTACCCGTATGCTGGTTTGTGCCGAAGACCTCGGTATGGTACCTGATTGCGTGCCATGGGTGATGGACGAGTTGAAGATATTGAGCCTGGAGCTCCAGAGCATGCCAAAGGATCCTACGGTTAAGTTCGGTCATCTGAGCCGCAACCCATACCGCTCTGTCTGCACCATCACCAGCCATGATATGCCAACCTTGCGTATGTGGTGGGACGAGAACATCTCCCGTACTCAGGAGTATTACAACACGATGCTCTATCGTGAGGGACCAGCTCCTCATCCGCTCCCAGGTTGGTTGGCAAGAGATATCATCGCCCGTCACCTGGCCTCTCCATCCATGCTCTGCATATTGAGTGTCCAGGACTGGCTTGCCATCGATGAGAGACTCCGTCTGCCGTCTGCCGATGCCGAGCGCATCAACATCCCTGCCAATCCAAAGCACTACTGGCGCTATCGCATGCACCTCAGTCTGGAGGAATTGGCTGCCAGCAAGGAGTTTATGGAGAACATCACCGAGCTGATAGCTCAAGGTGGAAGAATCTAAGGTTTTGCGAAAGTAATAGCAAAAGTGAGTGCAAAAGCAACAGAGAATGCATGTGCGTGCAAACGTTTGCACCCTGATATACAGAAAAATACCCTCCCAGTTTGCGGAGGGTATTTTTGTTTTTTGTATCTTTGCACTGTCTTAAGAATAAACTGAATATAATTAAGATGAACTAGCAAGGAAACAAAAAACAAGAATAAGCAATAACTGAACAATATGAAGAAACTGAATTTATTAGTGATGGGTCTCTTGCTCCCGATGTTGGCAGCAGCCCAGACCGTTAAGTCGCCTAACGGCAACGTCTCAGTAACTTTCTCTTTGACAGAAAAGGGACAGCCTACCTATGAGATGAGCTATAAGGGAAAGACTGTATGTAAGCCATCCCATCTCGGATTGGAGTTGGCGAAGGATAAGCATGCCTCTAAGGGTATGGAGGAAACCAGCCTGATGGATGGTTTTACAGAAACAGGCAGCAAGACATCGACCTTCGATGAAACCTGGAAGCCTGTATGGGGTGAGACCGCTACCATCCGTAATAACTACAACGAGATGGAGGTAAACCTGAACCAGGCTTCATCCAAGCGCAACATCACCATCCGCTTCCGTGTATATGATTATGGTATGGGTTTGCGCTATGAGTTCCCTCAGCAGGAAAGCCTGAACTATTTCGTCATTCAGGAGGAGCATACCCAGTTTGCCATGGCAGGCGATCATACCGCTTACTGGATTCCTGGCGATTACGATACTCAGGAGTATGAATATCAGATTACTCCATTGACCGGTATTCGTCCAATTATTGCGAAGAACCGCGAAGCTTACAAGAGCAATTCTTCTACCACCGTCTTCTCGGATACCGGTGTTCAGACCTCTCTCCAGATGAAGACCAAGGATGGTCTCTATATCAATATCCACGAGGCTGCCTGCCTGGATTATCCAACCATGCACCTCAACCTGGATGAAAAGACATTGACCTTTGAGTCTTGGCTGACTCCTGATGCCGTAGGCAGAAAGGGATTCATCCAGACTCCGTTCAATACACCTTGGCGTACCGTCCTTGTTAGTGATGATGCCCGTGATATGCTTTCATGCAAGTTGACATTGAACCTCAACGAGCCTTGCAAGATTGAGGATACTTCATGGATTCATCCAACCAAGTACTGCGGTGTATGGTGGAACATGATTGTAGGCACCAAGACCTGGAGCTATACCAACGACCTGCCATCTGTTCGTCTCGGTGTAACCGATTACAGCAAGTGCAAGCCTAACGGTACTCATGGTGCAACCAACGAGGAAGTAAAGCGCTATATCGACTTTGCAGCCAAGAACGGTTTGCAGGAGGTTCTGGTAGAAGGCTGGAACGAAGGTTGGGAAGACTGGTTCGGTCATCAGAAACTCGATGTCTTCGATTTCGTGACTCCATATCCTGATTTCGATATCAAGATGCTCAATGAATACGCTCATTCTAAGGGCGTGAAGCTGATGATGCACCACGAGACATCTTCTTCTGCACTCAATTATGAGCGCCATCTGGAGGATGCCTTCAACCTGATGAACAAATATGGTTATGATGCCGTGAAGACCGGTTATGTCGGCGATATCATCCCAAGAGGTGAGTATCACTACAGCCAGTTGATGAACAATCACTACCAGCGTGTCATCGAGACTGCAGCCAAGCATCATATCATGGTGAATGCTCATGAGGCAACCCGTCCTACTGGTATCTGCCGCACCTGGCCTAACCTGGTTGGTAACGAGAGTGCACGTGGTACAGAGTACGAAGCATTTGGCGGTTCTGTATCTTATCATACCGTGATGTTGCCATTCACCCGTCTGCAGGGTGGTCCGATGGATTACACTCCTGGTATCTTCGAGACCAAGCTTTCTGAGTGGAGCAACAATAAGAGTTATGTTCATACCACTCTCTGTGGTCAGCTTTCTCTCTATCTCGTGATGTACAGTCCGTTGCAGATGGCAGCCGATCTTCCAGAGCATTATGAGAAGTATGATGATGCTTTCCAGTTCATCCGTGATGTAGCTTGCGACTGGGATGACTCCAAGTACCTGGAGGCTGAGCCTGCTAAGTATATCACCGTAGCCCGCAAGGCAAAGGGAACCGACAACTGGTTTGTCGGTGGTAAGACTGATGCAGCCCGCACAGCCGTAGTAAAGCTCGACTTCCTGGATAAGGGCAAGAAGTATGCTTGCGCTATCTATCAGGACGGCAAGAATGCCGATTACGAGAAGAATCCTAAATCTTACCAGATCATTCACAAGACTGTGAAGAAGGGTGATGTCTTGAAGATTAAAGAAGCACGTGGTGGTGGTTTCGCCATCTCATTGCTCGCTAAATAAGTCTATAATTTCCGTATTTCCGTCCAACTTGTCGGGTTGGACGGAAATACGCTAAAAATGAGTGTAGATAATCTGGGACACTTATTCTAGTTTTATTCACTTTAATGTCCTGTATAATAGCAACTTAACAATATGAAAGTCCAAAAACTAATAATTGCAGCACTGACAGCATCGATATTACCAACTTCATTGAATGCCCAGCAGACATTTAATGAGATGATGTATTCCAAGGAGAAAACCATGTTTGTACTCAATGCCCCTACAGCCGGAAAGTCTTCTGTTACCATCCGTCTTTATAAGGACGGACAAAAGGGGAAGGCTTATAAGACGTTGAAAATGAAGAAGATGGGTGATGAGCGATGGGAGGCTACCGTGAAGGGCGACCTCAAGGGAAAGTTCTATACCTTTGATATCGGTAAGGGGGAAACTCCGGGTACATTTGCCAAAGCAGTAGGCGTGAACGGAAATCGTGGCGCCATCGTTGATTTGTACGATACCGATCCGTCTGGATGGGATAAGGATGTGCGTCCTGCCTTGAAATCACCAGCCGATCTCGTCATTTACGAGCTCCACGTACGTGATTTCTCCATTTCTCCTACATCTGATTTGAAGTATAAGGGCAAGTATCTTGCCCTCACAGAGCCTGGTGCCATCGAATATCTCAAGAACCTCGGCATCAATGCCATCCATTTCCAGCCGGTATTTGATTACGCATCAGTAGATGAGACCCAGCTCAATAAGCCACAGTTCAACTGGGGTTATGATCCAAAGAATTATAATGTGCCGGAAGGCAGTTACAGTACCGACCCATATTCTCCGGGAACCCGCATCAAGGAGTTCAAGGAGATGGTGATGGCGCTTCACAAGGCAGGCATCCGAGTGATTTTTGATGCCGTATACAACCATACTTTCGATATCAACGGCAGCAACTTCCAGCGTACTTATCCTGATTATTATTATCGCAAGACCAAGGATGGCAAGTACTCTGACGGTTCCGGCTGTGGAAACGAGACTGCTTCAGAAAAGGCTTTGATGCGCCAGTTTATGCTGGAGAGCGTGAAGTATTGGATAGATGAATATCATATCGACGGTTTCCGTTTTGACCTGATGGGTGTGCATGATATCGAGACCATGCAGGCTATCCGTGAGATGGTGAACCGTATTGATCCTAGCATCTATATCTATGGTGAGGGATGGAGCGCAGGCAGCTGTGCTTATCCTACGGAGAAACTTGCCATGAAGGCGAATACCCACCAGCTCAACGGTATCGGTGCCTTCAGCGATGATATGCGTGATGCCCTTCGTGGTCCTTTCTCTGATGACCATAAGGGTGCGCTCCTGGCTGGTCTTCCTGGACAGGAGGAGAGTCTGAAGTTCGGTATCGTGGGTGGCATCGCTCATCCGCAGGTGGATATGAACAAGGTGAACTATGACAAGAAGCCTTGGACCAACAACCCAACCGAGCAGATCAGTTATGTAAGCTGCCACGACGATATGTGTCTGGTAGATAGATTGAAGGCAAGTATCCCATCCCTGACAGATAAGAATATCCCGGAGGAGATGCGTATTGCCGAGTTGCTTCGCATCGACCAGCTTGCACAGACCTGCGTCTTCACTTCCCAGGGTGTACCTTTTATCCTTGCCGGCGAGGAGATGCTTCGCGGCAAGAAGGGTGTGCACAACAGTTTCAATTCACCAGACAGCATCAACCAGTTTACCTGGACCAATCTGCAGAAGTATCCACAGGCATTCACCTTCTATAAGAATCTGATTCAGCTCCGCAAGAACCATCCAGCCTTCCGTCTTTCTACAGGCGATAAGGTACGTGAGCATCTGGAGTTTTTGTCTAATCAGGATGCCAACGGCAAGGAACAGAGCTGTCTCGTAGGTTTCCAGCTCAAGAACCTGGAAGGTATTGATTCCTGGAAGCATATCGTAGTCATCTATAATTTCAACAAGCAGACTAAGAAGATGCAGATTCCTGAAGGCAACTATACCGTGGCTTGCTGCAACGGAGTCATCAACGAGGAAGGCCTGGGCTTTATCTCCGGCAAGGAAGTAGAGGTCGCCCCTCAGTCTGCCTTGATTCTTTATCAGAAATAGTCTATATATATAATAAGGTGTAAATTATGAAAAAGATAATAGCTTCATTATTGCTTATGGGTAGCGCAATAAGTATGAACGCAGCGGTCAACGTAAGCCGCATTGAACCAACCGACTGGTATGTGGGCATGAAGGATGCCTCGCTCCAGCTGATGGTGTATGGAAAGGATATCAAGAATGCCGATGTTACGGTGGATTATCCGGGTGTGAAGGTGGATAGCATCGCCCGCCTCGATTCTCCTAACTACCTGCTGGTGTATCTCAATCTCGATGGTGCCAAGGCAGGAGAGATGACGCTCAACTTCAAGCAGGGCAAGCAGTCGAAGAAGGTGAAGTATGTGTTGAAGAACCGTGAGATGGCGGGAGACAAGCGCATCGGCTTCTCTAACGAGGATGTGCTCTACATGCTGATGCCTGACCGTTTTGCCAATGGAAATCTGAAGAACGATGCATTCAAGAACATGCGTGACAAGACCTGCGACCGCACGGCACCTAGTCTTCGTCATGGTGGCGACCTGGAGGGAATCCGCCAGCACCTGGATTATTTCAGCCAGTTGGGCGTAACTGCCCTGTGGTTTACTCCGGTTTTGGAGAACGACAGTCCTAATGATGGCAAGAACAGTACCTATCATGGTTATGCCACCACCAACTACTATCGTGTGGATCCACGCTTCGGAACCAATGCAGAGTATAAGCAACTCATTGATGAGGCTCACAAGAAGGGTCTGAAGATTGTGATGGATATGATTTTCAACCACTGCGGTTTCGATCATCCTTGGGTAGCCGATATGCCAACAAAGGATTGGTTCAATACTCCGGAGTGGCTTGCTCCTGAAAACCAGACTCCAGAGCATCAGAAGAATATCGGAACCATGGATGGTGCTGCCAAGGTAAATGACAAGTATCTCCAGACCAATTATAAGCTGACTCCTGTACTCGACCCATACGCCAGCAAGGTTGATCTCACAGAAACCGTGGATGGATGGTTTGTTCCATCTATGCCGGATTTGAACCAGCGCAATCCGCACGTCATCAAATATCTCATTCAGAACAGCGAGTGGTGGATAGAGACTGTAGGTATCGACGGTATCCGCATGGATACCTATCCATACGCCGACCGTGATGCGATGGCACACTGGATGAAGGTGCTTGGCGAAGAGTATCCTCACTTCAATACCGTGGGTGAGACCTGGGTAACCGAACCAGCCTATACCGCTGCTTGGCAGAAAGACAGCAAGTTGTCAGAGAAGAACAGCTATCTGCCAACCGTTATGGATTTCGCCTTCTTCGACCGTATCAACAGTGCGAAGAACGAGGAGACCGATGACTGGTGGAACGGTATGAACCGTATCTACAATGTGTTCTGCTACGACTATCTCTATCCTAATCCAAAGAGCGTGATGGCATTCGTCGAGAACCACGATACCGACCGCTTCCTGGGTGAAGGCAAGGATACCCTGGCATTGAAGCAGGCCTTGGCACTTCTCTTGACCGTAAACCGCACCCCGCAGCTCTATTACGGAACTGAGGTGTTGATGAATGGTACCAAGAGCGTAACCGATGGCAATGTCCGCAAGGACTTCCCTGGCGGTTGGGCTGGTGACAAGCACAATGCCTTTACTGCCGAAGGAAGAACACAGGCAGAGAACCAGATGTTCAACTGGCTCAGCAATCTGTTGCATTGGCGTCAGGGAAATGAGGTCATTACCAAGGGCAAGCAGACCCAGTTCTGTCCTCAGAAGGGTGTGTATGTCATCGCCCGCCAGTACAACGGAAAGAGCGTGATGACCATCATCAATGGCAAGAAGGAAGCCAACGAACTGAATGTTTCCCGCTATGCAGAGATTATCGGCAATGCTGAGAAGGCTACGGATGTAACGAATGGTCGCACCGTTCTCATCAACAAGAACGTGAAGCTCCGTCCTCGCCAGAGTATGATACTTGAATTCTAGAAAAAACTCAAGAAAGTGCCTAACGGTGTGATTTTACACTGATAGGCACTTTTTTCTTGTATTTATTCTTTTGTTTCGATAATTCTTTGTACTTTTGCAAGCAGAGAGTTAAAAACTTAATAAAATGGATGAAGAAATAGGCAAATGGCTATTAGATATATCCAAGTATATAATTACTGCTTATATCTTATCGCAAATGTTTGGTAAAGATAATGATTCCTGGTGGTCATTTATTGGTGCTGTCTTATTGGCTGTTCTATTGTTTGCATTGGGATATTATTTAATTAAAAAAGGAAAAGATAAAAATAAGAAAGGGAAGTAAAATGAGTAATGGATTATTGGCAATGTATATTTTCCTTGCTGTGTTCGCAACAGGATTAGTTATTTATTCTAATATGTCTGATAGAAAAAGACAGGAGAAATAAGTATGGATTACGGATTATTGGGAATGTATATATTCCTGGCTTTAATTATTGTTGGTTCTTTAATCTATTCAAAATGGGAGGATAAGCATCAGCAACAAGAGCAATAAATGGTGATTAGATACATTCTTTCCATAATAGGCATTTTTTTCATAACCTTGAGCAGTTTTGCGCAAGGCAGCCTTCCTAGTCGCTTTAATGTAAGCTACCTCAATATGGCGGCAGGAATGCCTAATAATTTTGCGGATGATATTTTCCAGGATTCATACGGCTTCGTCTGGATCAGTACACATGGTGGTGGACTGGTACGTTATGACGGATTCAATTATATGAACTTCAATCTGGGCTCATCCGGTATCAGTCTGCGAAGCAATAGCTGCCGCAATGTCTATGAAGATCATTTCAAGCGCCTTTGGATAGCTTTCGAGGAAGGTCCGCAGGTGCTCGACCTCAAAACGATGCAGCCTGTTGTTCCACCTTGTGAGAACAGCCTGGTCGAGGCACAACTCAACAAAGTATTCAAGAACTTTTGCACCCGAACATATTGTGATGCAAAGGGCAATATATGGATGCTTTCTTTCAACCAGCTTACCCGTTTCGGCTTTAACGAAAAGGGCGAGGTGAACAGCGTCTTGTCTACATCCTATCCTTATAATGCTCCCGACCTCGGAATCTGTGATGTCTATCGCAGAGGAACGGTTGTATTATGCAACAAAGGAGTGGTGAGCGAGTTTTCTGTGAAGAACAATCAGCTCGTAACAAAGAATATCTCATCCCTGTTTCCTCCGCTCGAAGGCTGGTATGCCTGTGCCATCATCTCATATCATGGCAAGATATGGATGGGTACGAATCGCGGATTGTTTAATAGTGCAAAGCAGGAATTCCATTGCTCTGCTACCGACCATTCGCTCCAGCACGAAGTAGTGACGAGCCTTGCCGTTTCTCCAGATGACAAACTTCTGGTAGGAACGCTCTGTGGCGTAGATATCTTCAATGATAATACCGGAGAGATAGAACATTGGAACACTGCTACGGCTGTGAATCCGCTGAGCAGCAACTTTATCAACAGTCTTTTCTCTAAGAACGGACAGATATGGGTAGGTTCCGAGACAGGTGGTGTTATCAAGCTGGCTCCACGTCAGCTGAATTTGGAATTCTACCGTCACGACCCCGCCAACCCAGGCAGCATCTCTCCCAACGCAGTCAATGCCATGTATGCGGCAGCCGACGGAACCCTGTGGGTAGGAACTGTAGAGGGAGGTCTCAATGCCTTGACTCCAGGCAGCATGAACTTTGTTCATTATACGGTGGCAAATTCCGGTTTGCCGCATAATACCGTCTCGGTTCTTGCAGCCGATAACCGCAATCAGCTCTGGATTGGTACCTGGGGAAGGGGCTTTGCTGTGATGAATCTCAGTCAGCCGGGCAAGATTATTCCTCTGGTGATAGATGCTAAGCATCAGCATTTACTTAACTTTGCCGGTTCCTTGGCTTACGATCCTATCAATGATGGTATGTGGCTCGGAACCAATGATGGTCTCTTCTTCTATGATATGAAGCGCCGCCAACTCATCGAACCTTTCAGGGGATGCCAGAATGTGCGCGGCTGCATTGGTTCTCTGATAACCCGAAAGGGCAAACTCCTGATGGGTTGTGTGCGGGGAATGGTAGAGGTCGACCTCAAGTCGCGTCCTCATGGCAAGGGCGATTTCGCTGTGACGTATCATCAGTATAAACTCGACAATCCGAAGAGTGGAGTCTTCGATAAGATATTGTCTTTCTGCCAGGCTAAGGATGGAAAGATATGGATGGGCAGTAACGGCTACGGTCTGTATTGCTATACCAGCGATAAAAACGGAAAGACTCAAGTGAAGTCGTATACCACCAATAACGGACTTGCCAACAATATCGTGAAGGGTATTGTAGAGGATAATCAGGGTATGTTGTGGATAGCTACCGATAACGGACTCTCTATCTTCAATCCGAAGACCGAGGCATTCTGCAGTTTCTCCCGTGAAGATGGTCTGATCAGTTCGCAGTTCTATTTCAATGGTGCCATCCGCAATGCCAAGGGCGAAATATTCCTGGGCACCGATGCGGGTATGATGGCTGTAAAGGGCATAAACCGTTCTGTGCATCAGACGGGTAAGTTGTGCTTTACCGAACTTCTGGTAGATAACCAGCCTGTCTTTGCCGGCAGCGATTATCTGAAAGAAGACATTTCTATTGCCAGAAAGTTGCGTATCCATGAGAGTGATAAGTCGTTCACCCTCTTTTTCTCAGCACTCAATTATGGCTGCGAGACACAGGGCGTGTACCTTTATCGCATGAAGGGATACGAGAATGAGTGGGTTCAACTCAAGGCTGGTCAGCATAGTGTGCGTTATTCCACTCTGCCAGCTGGAGACTATAAGTTTGAGGTGAAATATACCCCATCTATCAATTCCGACAAGGAGCAGGTGATCTCTGTAGAAGTTCAGATTACTCCTTATTTCTGGAAGAGCTGGTGGTTTATTACCATTCTAGTAATAGGCATCATCGCTTTGGTACAGTATATCTATATACGTCGACTTAATGTGATGCGTGAACGGGAGGTAGAGGCGCTGTATCGTCCTATCGAAGCTGCGCTCAAGGACAGTGATGAACCGGAGAAGCTCCAGAGTCGCATCCAGATGATTCTGCGAAATCAGCAGCGTTATCAGGAAAGTCAGAAGAAGAGTATCGAAGCTGATAAGAAGCAGGTCGTAGAGAATACGCATCCGTTCATGGAAAGTGTCATGGAGGTGATGGAGAAGAATTATGATAATTCCGAGTTTGGAGTTCAGGAACTTTCTGATGCTATGGGCTTGAACCGAAGCGTACTGAGCAAGAAGTTGACTGCAGAAACGGGCTTGCCAACGGCTCAGTTCATTCGTAACTATCGTCTGGATATTGCCAAGAGGATGATAGTTGATAATGGTGCCAATCGCAACATTACCGAGATAGCCTATAGGGTAGGTTTCAATGATCCGAAGTATTTCACCCGCTGTTTTACCAAGCAGTATGGAGTTTCACCTACATCTTTCAGGGACGCCCGGGAAGATGAAAAAGTGGAGAAGATGGCAGACGAGAAACCGGATAGAGAGCAAAAATCAAATCAGTAAATTTGAGAATAGAACCACAGAAAATAGGAATCGCTTGATATAGGTCAAGTGATTCCTATTTTTGTATGTGTGGGTACACAGAGGGTGGATAACTACGTAAAACTACTAAAAACAAGCCGTTTATGCGTTTTGTCCACCTATAATTTTCATTTGTCCACCCTATATATACTGATTAATTGTACTTTTGCCACCGAAAATTTGTGATGTGTATGGCTTTGCCCTGCACTACTAACTTCCATCCGCAACCCATAAAAAGAGTAAACGGACGAAAGCAACTACAAACTATAGAAAATTAGAATAAACAAAAATACAAACCTAAAAATTGATAAGCAATGAGGAAACAATTATTCTCTATGATGCTATGCCTTGGTGCTGTTGGTGGCGCTTCTTTTGTTGCCCCAATGCCCTCAATGGCTGCTGTTGCACAGGACCAGGTGATTACAGTCAAGGGACAAGTTGTAGATGATCAGGGTGAACCTCTGATTGGTGCAACAGTCAAGACTAAGGATGCCAAGACTGGTGCAGTTACCGACTTGGATGGTAATTTTGAAATCCGTGTGAAGGCGAACGCCACTCTTTTTGTAAGCTATCTTGGCTACAAGGAGCGTGAGATTGCAGTACGCGGTCGTGCCATTATTGATGCTATCCAGCTCTCTTCTGATGACCATGTACTCGACCAGGTTGTTGTCGTAGGTTATGGTACCCAGAAGAAGGCAGACCTTACCGGTTCCGTATCTATCGTCAATGCTGAGGAGATGAAGAAGGTATCTAATTCCAACATCTCTACCATGCTTGAGGGTAAGGTTGCCGGTGTACAGATTACATCAGACGGTCAGCCTGGTGCAGATCCTAGTGTGAGAATTCGTGGTATCGGTTCTTTCGGTAGCACAGCTCCTCTTTATGTCATCGACGGTGTGCCAATGGGTACCACTATCCGTGACTTCTCTCCTAATGATATCGAGACCATCCAGATTCTGAAGGATGCTTCTGCGGGTGCCATCTACGGTTCTCGTGCTGCCAATGGTGTCGTTATCATCACTACCAAGAATGGTAAGAAAGACCAGCCTCTGAAGGTGAACTACTCTGGTTATTTTGGTGTTGACCAGATTCCTGGCGATGTATATGATGTAATGAACGCTGACCAGTATAGCAACTACCTGGGTCAGGCTTGCAAGAATTCCAACACTCCTCTGCCTGGCGGTTACAAGATGGGCGAGGATGGAATGTATCATTTCCAGGACGAAACCAACACAGATTGGTTTGACGAGGTATTCAAGACCGGTATCCGCCAGAACCACAACGTAGCCCTCAGCGGTGGTAGCTCTCACAGTACTTATAATGTATCTCTCGACTACTATAACCAGAAGGGTACCTTGGAAGGTGCAGGCCCTAACTACGAGCGTTATACTGCCCGTGTCAACAACACTATGGACACCAAGTTCGTGAAGTTCCGTACCAGCATGGTTTACTCTCACTCTAACCAGGACAACATGGGTCTTTCCAATGCCTCAGAGTATGTCCAGGGTCTTTACGGTGATGTAACCAACGTGCTCCGTGGTACACTTCTGATGCAGCCTACCATCAAGGCTTACGATAACTCTACATGGGTTCTCGATGACAAGGTGGGTGCAGCCAACGGTTATCGCTACGATGCTTACGGTTATGGTGTTTACTATGATGGCGTACATGGTGATATCTCTGCTTCTAACCCGTTGTTGGTTAACAATATGTTGCAGCGCAATACATTGGTTGACCGCTTCGTAGGTACAGCTTCTGCTGATGTTGACCTGTTGGGTATGGTAGGCATCAAGAGCAAGAATCATGGTCTTCACTATAATGTAAACCTCTCTTACAGCAAGACAGAGGCTAAGGATAAGACCTGGATTCCTTCCTGGATTCAGAGCAACCGTGTATATCTCGCCAAGGAGAATGAGCGCCTCACCAAGGGTTCACGCAACTACAGCGATGCTTTGGTTGAGAATACCATTACCTACAATGGAACAATCGGCAAGCACAACATCAACCTGCTCGCCGGTATGACATACGAGGAGGAAAATACCAACCTCCTTACTGGTTGGGGTATCAACTTCACAGAGCCATACTTCCTCCAGCTCCAGAACGCCAAGAACACTTACTCAGAGTCATACGAGTTCAAGCATAGCCTGGCATCATACGTAGGTCGTTTGAACTACAACTATGATGAGAAGTACCTGCTTTCTGCAGTAGTACGTCGTGATGGTAGCTCTCGCTTGAGCAAGAACATCCGTTGGGCAACCTTCCCATCTGTATCTTTGGGTTGGCGTTTCGATAAGGAGAAGTTCTTCCCTATCAGCCGCGACATCGTTAACATGTTCAAGATTCGTGCCAGCTATGGTGAGCTAGGTAACGAGAACATCGGTGAGTACCAGTATATGGCTACCATGAACCGTAACAACATGACTTACAGCTTTGGCAACAGTCCTGTAACCGGTTCTGCCGTTTCTACCTTCGTGAACAACGATATCGCCTGGGAGAAGAAGAAGACCACCAACGTGGGTATCGACCTGGCAATGTTCAACAACCGTTTGGAGTTCACTGCCGAGTGGTATAAGAACAAGTCAGAAGACCTGCTTTACTCAGTTCCTGTGCCAGCACAGACCGGTGTATCCAACACCTCTGTAACCATGAACGCTGCCTCTATGGAGAACAGTGGCTTCGAGTTCAGCGCTACCTACCGCAACCGCGATCATGCCCTCAAGTATGATATCAGCGCCAACGTAAGTACCCTGAAGAACAAGGTAACCTCTCTGGGTATCGGTAAGGATTCATACATTGCGGGTGCATACGCTACTTACGTAGGTCAGGAGATTGGTAAGTTCTATGGTTGGGTTTACAAGGGAATCGCCCGTACCCAGGAAGACTTGGACAACAATGCTGTTCAGCAGGGTGCCAATGTCGGTGACTGCCTCTATGAGGATATCTCAGGTCCTGACGGAAGTCCTGATGGCGTAATCGATGCTTACGACCAGACCGTATTGGGCAGTGGTCTTCCAAAGGTAAACTTCGGTTTGAGCACTCACTTGGAGTATAAGGGTTTCGACCTCAACATCTCTACATACGGAGTATTGAATTATCACGTATCAGATGATATCTATAACAGTTTGAACTCTTGCTACGGTTATGGCAACAAGGAAGTAGGCATGCTGGATGCCAACCGCTGGTCAGAGGATGGTTCTACCTACCTCTCTAGTGTTCCACGCACCTATGCAGCCAACAACGCTACCTTGGCATGGAACGACCTCTTCAGCTCTCGCAAGATTCAGAATGCTGCTTACTGGAAGATAGCCAACGTAGAGTTGGGCTACAACTTCCCAGACAAGTGGTTTGGTGGATATGTAAATGGTGTACGTCTCTATGTATCAGCACAGAACCTCTACACCTTCACAGGCTATCATGGATATAATGTAGACTATGCTGGCGGTACCTTTACCCCAGGTTACAACTTCTGCTCTTTCCCAAGTGCAAGAACATTCATGTGTGGTCTCCACTTCACATTCTAATAATGAGAATAGACAAGTATAAGAATCATTATTTAAAAGAACATTTGATATGAAACTATATAAATTATCATTAGCTCTCTTCCTTGGCCTCGGTGCAATGGCAACTACATCATGTGAGGACAAGTTGGAGGTAACAAATCCAAACCAGCAGACCACCGGAACCTTCGGTTTCAATGCAGATGATTTGGAGGAGTGCGTTATCGCAGCATACAACCATATCCGTATGGAAGGTTCTTCTGCTCGTGTAGGCTATACCCTTGATGTAACACGTGGCGATGAGGTTTGGAACTCATCACAGGTATGGTATATGCCATTCGACGACATGAACGACCCAGTAACAGACGAAATCTCATTCTGGCCTTGGCGTGAGGCTTACTATACTATTAATGTATGTAACTTCATCCTCTCACGTACCACAGGCGATGATGCTTCGCTCTCAGAGACCATGAAGAAGATCAAGGGACAGGCTCTCTTCCTTCGTGGTTATTCTTACTATACATTGGCAGGATACTATCAGAATCCTACTTTGATTACTGATTACGCCAACTATTCTTCTCTGGATGGTCTCTATGGCAAGAACAGTACCTACGACGAGGTACTCGATCAGGTAGAGCAGGATTTTGCTGAGGCTATGACTCTCCTCCCATCTCGCGATGCAGGTGGTCAGTGGGCTAAGGGTCGTGCAACCTGCGGTGCTGCTGCCGGTTACTATGCCCGCACTCTGATGCAGCGTCATAAGTACAGCGAAGCTCTTGCCGTACTCAAGGACATCATGAACAAGAAGTATGGTTCTTACAAGCTGGTGGCTAACTATGGCGACAACTTCCGTGAGGGTTCTGCTTATGAGAACAATGATGAGAGCCTCTTCGAGATTCAGTATCTCGACTACGGTTCACAGGGTGTGGATGATGAGTGGACTCCAGTCAATACAAGCCCTAACGCTACACAGGGACATGCCATTGAGTCTAACTTCGCTCCAGGTAGATTCGGTGGATGGGCTGACCTCTCAGCTTCTCCATGGTTGTACAACCTCTTCAAGCAGGAGCGTACCAAGGAAGGTAAGTTGGATCCACGTCTTTACTGGACCATCGGTACATACGAGACAGACTGGGTTGGTTTTGAGAATGGTAACGTAGCTTACAAGACCGAGATGACAGCTTCTGATACCATCATAACCAACAACAACTATGGTGGTCTTCCTATCGCTAAGTGGACCAATTTCCGTACCAACCTTTATGATAAGGTGACAACCGGTCTTCATTGCGGTATCAACCTCCGTATGATGCGTTACTCAGACGTTTTGCTCCGTGCAGCAGAGTGCGAGAACGAGGTGAACGGTCCTACACAGCAGGCAATCGACTGGATTAACCAGGTTCGTGAGCGTGCCAACCTGAAGGACTTGAAGCTTTCAGACTTCAATAGCAAGGATAAGCTCTTCGAGCAGATTGCCAATGTAGAGCGTCCTAAGGAGTTCGGTTGCGAGTACGGTCGTGGTTACGACCTGATCCGTTGGGGATTCTTCTATGATCAGGGTCGTTTGGCTCAGTTGAAGGAGCACGGAACCTTCCGCCGTTCTCCATACAAGGCAAAGGAGCCGGTAAGCTACTCTTTGGTAGGTGTTGATTCAGAGGTGAAGAGCTCTTACGATACATACGTACCAGGTCATGAGTTCCTGCCTATCTATCAGGGCTTGTTGAATGATAACCCTAACCTGACAGGTAACTCAGCTAATACGAATACGGATAACTCATCTGATTTCTTCGGCAGAGGTTGGACAGTTCATCCTGTAGTAGACTTGAGCAAGTAACAATATTCATTATCTCAAGGGGCAGGATTACCTGCCTCATGAGATAAAACTAAATAATTCACATATTTATAATATAGAATACAATATGAAACACCTAAATAAATTAGCATCTGTCTTCTGCGTAGCTGCAATGGCATTGACAGCGATGACTGGATGCGAGGGAAGTGACATGTTCAGTGTTAACTCTCCTGATTGGATTTCAGAAAAGATAGACTCCATCAATGCCGCTAAGGGCAATGACAATGCATTGCCAGAAGGTGAAGAGGATGTTTATACAGTCGGTGCTACTGACTATTCTACAGGTTGGTGGACAGCCTTCTCCAAGTACTATGTCATTCCTGATGGCAAGACCTGGAATGCTGTGTTCAATCTGAACATCAACCCATCGGCTCCTAATACCTACAAGAACTTCGCCCTCATCCTTGCTAGTGATGATGATCGTGGTGGCGCTAACTATAAGGAGTATGGAGCTATCCGTTTCGATAATCAGCCAAGCGGTAACTCTGAGTGGGGTGATTATATCGACAGAAGTGGTGTAGTAAGTACTCTTACTTTTGATACTGATACCGATGAAGGCGTACAGAAGCTTGGTGGTACTGTGATTCTTACTGTAGACCGTTCTGATCCTAATGCCTTCAGCGTAAAGATTACCAACGGAACTGTAACCAAGACATACAAGCAGGCTACCCCTCTCCCAAATCTCAATCCGGATGCAAGCGATACCAACATCCGTGCATTCCTTGTACCGGAAGGTTCTTACATCAACTTCCTCCAGTCTAACCTCGAGCCAATCGGTGGTTTCACTTCTGCAGAGGATAAGCAGCCTCTTTCTATGGAGTTGCACTCTGTTCCTAAGAAGGTAATGGTAGGTACATCTCTTGAGGATGCAATGGCCAACGTTTCTGCTACCATCACATTCGAGACTGGTATCACCAAGGAGGTTCCTGCTGCTGAACTCGGATTTGTGGCTGTTCCTAACATGGATCAGGTAGGTGTGAAGACACTCGTTGCTATCTACAACAAGACATTCAAGAACGAGAACTGCAGTTCTCCTATCACAGGTCAGGCTCAGTTCAGCGTTGTTGACAAGATGTTCAACAGCCTGGGTGCTACCGACAACTCAACTCCATTCTTCGGTGTTCTGTCAGATCCAGTAAAGGTAGCTCCTCATGAGACTCAGGTGATGCAGTTTACCAACTATACCAATGGTGGTAATAACTGGGAAAACTTCCTCGTTGTAATGGTAAACGGTGCTGGAACAGAATACGGTGTTACCCGTGCCGACTGCTTCGGTTGGGGTGCTGCTTATGACGGCAAGGCAACTCCATTCGGTGCTCCTGAAAATTGGGCTACATGGCTCGCTGACATGGATGGCGCCAAGGTTACCCTCTATACAACCAACAATGGTGATGGCACTGTTGATATCAAGTACGATATCCTGGCAGCCAATGGACATAAGTATCACATGGGCTACACTGGAATCTCTGGCGTAGATCCTAACGACTTCTTCGTCAAGCTCTCTCTTGAGAAGGCTCACCTCGAGTTTGATACCGTCATCGGTAATGAGGACAATACTTCTGCTTTCTTCGGAGCTCTCTCCAATGTGTTTGATGTTCCTGCAGGCAAGACCGTTTCTACTCAGTTCGTCAACTACACAGCTGGTGGTTCTAACTGGCATAACTTCGTAGCAGTTCTTGTCAACAAGGCAAACGATAAGGAGTATGCTGCAGTTCGTGCCGACAACTACGGTTGGGGTACTGGATATGATGCATGTACTCATGCCTGCTCATGGGAAGACTGGGGTGCTTGGCTTACAGCCATGGATGGTGCCAAGGTTCAGCTCTCTGTAACCAATGTAGGTAATGGTACAGCCAACATCAAGGCAACCATGATAGGCAACAATGGTGTAACCTACACCCAGACCTATAATGGCATCAACAACATCGATGCCAATGATCTGGCGTTCAAGCTCACGATAGAGAAGGCTCATCTCGTATTCGACCTTCCTTTCGCAAATTCATCATTTGCTGCCCGCAAGCACTATACACGTGCTCATCGCAGATAAGAGATTTTTGAAATAATATGATAAGGCATGGCCTATGTGAAAACACATTTCCACATAGGTCTGCCTTTTTGCATGATATCAGAAGTCTTGGTTTTCTTTTTACAAATCAATAATTTAACTCAATCAAGTTATGAAGAAATTATTACTCTCTATGTTGGGGCTTGCTGCCATCGGTGCAACTGCCCAGACACAGGTCAGCGACAACGACCTGACGAATGCTTATACGTCGAGAGCATATAATAAGCGTGTGGTTTGCCACGACCCGTCTATCGTGGTGGACGACATCACCAACCCTAACTCGCCTACCTATTATATATATGGTTCTCATCTGGGTAGAGGCAAGACCACTGCGGCAAGCAACTACCAGGAATGGACTCCGTTCAAGGCGGGCGAGGAAGCTGCCGGCAATGTGAACAGTCTCTTTGCCAACAAGCAGGGCACATTGGTTAATTATTCCATTGCCTATCAGTCGCATGTTGTCACCGAAGTGAAGAACAGCAAGGGTGAGAAGGTGAAGTTCGGCAACTTCAATGCCCACGGCTGGCAGTATAAAGGCTATAATGTGAAGGGCAATCAGTGGGCACCAGACATCGTATACAACAAGACCATGAAGAAATGGTGTATGTATATGAGTCTGAATGGAGACCACTGGTGCTCTTCCATCGTATGCTTTGTTTCAGATAATATCGAAGGATCTTGGACTTATCAGGGACCAGTAGTTTTCTCCGGTTTCCAGGGCACATACGCTCACAATTCATACGCTGCTGCGGATGACTGGAAACATACCGACTTTGCCATTGCCACAGGCGAAACCGCTCTTCCTTCCCGTTATAAGGTGGGCGATAAATGGGGAACCTATTGGCCAAACTGTATCGACCCATGCGTCTTCTATGATGATAACGACAACCTCTGGATGAGCTACGGCTCCTGGTCGGGTGGTATCTTTATGATTAAGTTGGATAAGACCAACGGTCTCCGCGACTATACCTATACCTTCCCTTACGAGGTGAATGGCAAGGTCACCACTCCGGGTGCTGCCAGTGCCAACTGTACCAGCGATCCTTACTTCGGCAAGAAGATTGCTGGTGGATATTACGTATCGGGTGAGGCAAGCTATATTCAGAAGATAGGCAAGTACTACTTCCTCTTCATGAGCTATGGTGGCTTGACCAGCGATGGCGGTTACCAGATGCGCATCTTCCGTTCTGAGTATCCAGATGGACCTTACAAGGATTGCTATGGCACATCGGCACTCTTCAAGAGTTATAAGATGAACTATAGTTCTGCCACAGAAGACAACCGTGGCGTATTGCTCTTTGGCGGTTACCAGTGGGATGCAATGAGCGGTGCTGAAATAGCACAGGGTCACAACTCTGCGTTTGTAGACAAGCAGAACCGTTCTTTCGTGGTTTACCACACCCGTTTCAGCAATGGTGGCGAGGGTCATCAGGTTCGTGTTCATCAGCTCTTCCTCAATGACGAGGGGTGGTTGATGGCAGCTCCATTCGAGTTTGACGGCGAGACCATCACCGATGCAGCTATCGCTTCCAAGGCATCTATCGCAGATGCTGACATTGCAGGCGACTATCAGTTCATGCGTCATCAGTATGGTCAGAACACCAAGGCAAAGGCTTTCGAGACTCCTGTGAACATTACTCTCAATGCCGATGGAACCATCACTGGTGCCGAGAAGGGAACCTGGAAGCGTACGGCTGGTACTGATTACATCCACCTGACTATCAATGATGTCGTATATCGTGGCGTACTGGTTAAGCAGACCATCGACTATACCAATATCCCAGCCATCGCCATCTCTGCTCTCTCTTCATCAAGCGGTAGCGTGGCACTGGGACAGAACAACTTCACCTATCAGCAGGAGGTTTGGGCTGTAAAGGCAGATGCCAAGGCAGCCATTAAGTACACCCTCAGCAAGATGACATTGCCATTCTCTGACGGTGCCACTCTGAATGCGGCTCCTTCTCTGCCAGTTCAGGGCAAGATGGGTGCGAATATTTCATGGAAGTCAAGCGATACCTCTATCCTGACCGATGAAGGCAAGGTGAAGGGAAAGGGCAAGGTAACCATGACCATGACCATCAGCAAGGATGAGTATGAGTATGTGAAGGATTATTCCCTGAATATCGATGCTGAGGCTGAGGAAACAACTCCGGTATATTATCCAGTGTCTGCACTGAAGAATACAACTTCTGCTTGGTGGACCAACTTCTCGGCAGATTATAAGTTGCAGGCTGGTAAGAAGGCTCAGTTTAAGTTCTATAACTATAGTAATGCTGCTAATAACTGGTGCAACTGGGCTTTGTATGGTGCCAACGTGACACATGGTGCTACTGGCTATGCCGAGTATTTCGGTATCCGTTGCGATAATTGGAACAACACTACTGCTTCTAACACTGGCTGTGTAAGCAATTACGTTTGGGAAACCTTCAAGGATGATATGAACGGGTCTTTGGTTGACATGAACGTGGAGTATGCCGCTAATGGAGCCTTCAAGATGACTGCTACAATCACAACTACCAGCAAGAAGGTATACAACTATTCGTTCTCTACCACCATTGCCAGCAAACCTAGCCAGATTACCTTGTTCTTCGTAAACGAGGGTTCCTATATCGATGGCTCTAGCCTCGTAGATACCGGAATCGCTCCTATCATTATCCAGAAGAAGCAGAATGACGGCAAGTGGTACAATCTTGCAGGTCAGCTGGTGGACAAGAGCTACAAGGGTGTAGTGATTGTAAATGGAAGAAAGTTTGTGAACAAGTAATTCTCTTATATATTATAATAAGGTATAATACAAAGAAGATGAATTTATCTAAAATACTATTGGGAGCAGCAATGATGATTGCTGCTCCTGCTGTAAAAGGCGGTTGCCAGATGATGGCACAGAATGCTCCTCTGGAGCCTGTCGTGGTAGACACTCCTATGGTTCACGACCCCGTGATGGCTTATGAGAACGGCAAGTACTATCTCTACTGCACGGGTCATGGCATTGCGCAGATGACTTCTACCGACCGCAAGCATTGGACCTTGAATCCGCAGGGTGTGTTGAAAGACGAGGCGCGTGGTGCTTTCCCTGCCTGGACCCATGATAGTGTGCCGGGTTATGAGAGTCATACCTGGGCACCTGATGTCATCAAGTATAAGAACAAGTGGTATATGGCTTATTCCTGTTCTACCTTCGGCAAGAACACCTCTGCCATCGGATTGCTCAGCAATGTTTCTTTAGCCGATACCGATGGTTGGAAAGACGAGGGTTGTCTCATTGTCTCAAAGGGTGGAAAAGTGAATTGGAATGCCATCGATCCTAATTTCGTGATAGATGAGAAGGGCAAGCCTTGGCTTACCTGGGGGTCTTTCTGGGATGGCATCCAGCTCATTCCGCTGGACAAGAAGACGATGCATGTGAAGAAGGGCGCCAAGCCTCAGACCATTGCCCGCCGTTATGCACTCAATCAGATTGATGTGCCTACCAATCCTACTTCCAAGGATGCCGGCACCAATGCCATCGAGGCTCCATTCATCATGAAGCATGGTAGTTATTACTATCTCTTCGTCAGTTGGGATTACTGCTGCCAGGGGATGAAGAGTACCTATCGTGTTGCCGTAGGCAGAAGCAAGAAGGTTTCCGGTCCTTATCTGGACAAGACGGGTAAGGATATGCGAGAGGGTGGTGGCACCCTGCTGCTGGAAGGTGACAAGAAGGAATATGAGGCGATGGGCCATTGTTCAGCCTACTCCTTCCCTGATGGTGATTTCTTCTTCTGCCATGGTTACAGTATCGCCAAGAATGGCGCCAGCATCCTGGTCCAGAAGCGAATCAACTGGACGGAAGATGGGTGGCTGACGCTGGAATAAGATATATTAGCTTAGTGTTAAAATAGAGTTAAAATAGCGTTTATTCCGCTACTAACGGTAAAAAATCGGTTTCGTAGCGAAATAAGCGCTATTTTCTTTCGCTATTTCCGAAATTTGTCGTATATTTGCAGCATCTAATTGAGTATGATTATGTGTGAAATAATAGGTAGAAAAAAGGAAATAGCAGAATTGAAGCGTTACTACGAAAGTGGTAGGGCTGAGTTTGTGGCTGTGTATGGTCGTCGCCGTGTTGGTAAAACATTCTTGATTGATGAGGTGTTTCATGATGATATGGTGTTTCATCATACAGGATTGTCGCCTTACGACCGTCGTCGTAAGATAACTTTGAAAGACCAGTTGCAGAATTTCTATTTCTCGCTTCTTCGCCATGGCATGGAGGATATTGTGCAACCTAAGTCGTGGATGGAGGCTTTCTTTTTGCTGGAACGTTTTTTGGAAACTTGCGATAATGGTTCCCGACAGGTGGTATTTATCGACGAGTTGCCTTGGATGGATACGGCACGTTCCGGTTTTCTTACCGCATTAGAGGCTTTCTGGAATGGTTGGGGCAATATGCGCCATAATCTTTTGCTCGTAGTCTGTGGTTCTGCCACCTCCTGGATGCTTGATAATCTAATCAGTAATAAAGGTGGATTATATGGTCGTTTGACAGGAGAAATCAAACTGTCACCGTTTACTTTGAAAGAATGTGAGGAATTCTATCAGAGTCGTGGCATCAAGATGTCCCGTTATAATATTACGCAGGCTTATATGATTATGGGGGGAATTCCTTTCTATATGAATTTCTTTAATCCAACCTATAGTCTGGCTCAGAACATAGATGCCTTGTTCTTTGACCGTCAGGCGAAGCTGGGGGATGAGTTTGACAGGCTCTTCAATTCTGTGTTTGATAATGCTGAAGACTGTATGAAGATTGTTCGTTTTTTGGGTACCCGCCATGCTGGTTTCACCCGTAAGGAGATAGCAGAGCATACCGGTTTGAATCCGAATGGTGATTTTACCAAGATGCTGAAAGCCTTGATCGGCAGTGATTTTGTGGTGAAATATACTCCATTTGGTTTCAGTCAGCGAGAGGAGTATTACAAGCTTATCGATTCCTTTTGCTGGTTCTGGCTTCATTTTAAGGAGAAGAAGGCAGTAAAGCAAACTGACTACTGGCAGCAGCATTTGAAGGAGAGCGACATTGCCTCATGGCGTGGCATTGCTTTCGAGGAGGTTTGTTTGCAGCATATTTCGCAGATAAAATATGCTCTTCATATTGGTGCTGTGTCTACCCAAGAGTCTTCTTTGGTGTTGAAGGGTGATATTGAAAATGATGGTATGCAAATTGATCTTTTGATAGAACGTGCTGATGATGTAGTGAATGTTTGTGAGATGAAGTTCTATAAGTCTCCATTTACTATCACGAAGTCGTATGCACAAGTTTTGGGTACTCGTTTACAAACTTTGGAGAAGATGTTTCCGGCATTGACTTTCCATCTGACTTATATTGGAGCTACAGATTTAGTTAGCAATGAGTATTCCGACTTGTTTGCTTCTTCTCTTACATTGGATGATTTGTTTAGCTGATAGGAGGTTCAATAACAAAGCTTTGTTTGTATAACTCTCAAAACACGTTAAAGAAAAGATTGCTGATTTCATGAAATATTATGTGACAGCACTGCTGTCCCGTTTAGAAATCGTCGGGGCTGAAAAGGCTAGGATATAGCCAATCCGCCGTCACTTCTGTTGGAACAGCTTTGTTAAACAATTCATTTAAAGGAGTCTTGTCCGTAAGGAATAGACCCACGTTCTTTGAAATAGTGTGTAGCGATTGATCTATGTGCATCACTTTCTTTGTATAAGCTAAAAGCAAGTATGTGCATATGGCAATCCAGATTTGCAGATATATGGCATTCTCGGAAGTTCCGTAAAAAGATTTGATGTGAAGGTGTTGCTTAATTCATTTAAAGTAAAGTTCCACGTTCCATCTTTCCCTATATAATTCAGATATGGTAAGCGGTTCATATTCCATGTTGTTTGTGAGAAACCTATACACCTTATTGGTTGCATAGTCCTCATAGGTTACCATTCTAAGTTCTTCAGGATACCATTTGGCAGTATGTAGTCCTGTTAATTTGATACGTTCATCAGAAATGATACCAGTGCTCTTGTCAACTTCGGCTTCTGATACAACTTCAAAAAGCATGTTATCTTTTGCCCTAGTAACAAAGAATGCATTCTTCTTAGTTATCAACTTGAAGAGTCTGTTAAAATCTACATATCCTCTGTCCATCAAATAGATAGCAGAAGGTTCTATGTAGAGATTATCAAGAGCTTTTACATCATTAACCGATGCTGATGTCAAATAAACTGAGACTGGAAGATTTCCTCGCAAATCGACTAATGTGTGCATCTTGATGCCACCTTTGTTTTTGAGAAACTTTGCCCAAGGACATAATTTGAGACACAGACTTATAGTACTGCTATCAAAAGCATATACCATGTTGTCAAGGTCTAATCTGAACTTGTCTTTGGCATAAAGAGGACGTACTTTTTTCAAAAGAACGTCTGCAAAATCTTTATAGATATGCCAATCTCGCTTCTCGTTAGCTTTTGCTAGAGTATTACGTGGTACAGCATAACTAATACCACAATGGTAAAGTTTGCTGGAGAGTGCCGTAAGGCAGTTTTCTATATCTCGAAGACTATCACGACCTGTTAATTGAGCATAGCTCATTACTGGAAATTGGTCTTTACAAGAGAAGTTTCTTGCTCTGTAGTTTCCCTTATAACGGTCTACACAACTTTTGAAATCACGTTCTGGTATAAGTGACATAATCTGAGAAAATATAGATTTGCCTTTGTTCATCGCACACGTATTTTAAATATGCGTGCAAAGATACAAAATCAAATCGAGTACACTATAAAAAGTCCGTAAACTTTTGAGTATTAGCAACTTATTTAATAATCGTCTCGTTTTAACGGGACACTAGTGTCTTGTAATGTTAATATATAATCCGATAGCTCATTTGTCATAATGGCGTCTAAAGAACGATAACGCTAGCAAAAGTACGAAAAAATGGCTACGGGTGTAGCCATTCTCCGTATCTTTTATGATATTTTGAACGTTTTTATTTCCTTAGAAACACTTTTTCAAAGTATTTGAGGATATAAATGATACATACAGCTATAATAGCTTTGAATAACGATGTCTTCCATTCAATACTATCAGACAATCATAAAAAACGAGGCGGCAAACTGCATCACGCAGGTTGCCGCCTTCTCTTTTCTAACTAACTATCTTATCAACTATTCAAAATGGATCATATGATGGAGTTGTCTAGGGCTTAATGCCCTAGACGTATTTTGTTTATTTCAAACGGATGATATTCAGCGAGCTGGCTGGAATCTCTACCGTAGCACCGTTCTTCTCGGTAGTTACATAGTTTTCTACAGGATAGATGTTGGTAGGATTGTCGATGGTGTTCTCCTCCAGACCGTTCTTGGCAGAAAGGCGGATGAGCTTGCCATTCTTGATTTCCTTGCCCTGAAGATTAATCTTCGCTGTGGTGTGCTCGGTACTGGTGTTGGCAATCTTCAGGATTACCTCGCCAGTCTTCTCATCAAGCGTTGCTGTTGAGAAGATGCCAGGAAGGGTGTTTGCCTTCAACTTGGTAGCGAATACCTCCTTGCCATCCAACTTGGCGAAGATGCTGTCGCCCACTACCTTCAGCTCGATATCGTACCACTTGCCGGTTTCAATCTTGCCTGGGCAGGTAGCCACCTGACTCTTGGCACCATTCACGATAGACTCCACACCGTGCTGGGTGTTGTTCCAGCCACCAAGGTTCAACCAGCAGTAGTTGTTCTTATCCACGTAGTTGAAGATGATGAGGAAACCTTCGTTTCCGGCATCCTTCTTCGCGCGTACCTTATATATATAGCCGTTGCTGGTAATCTCACCTGGGTTCAAGTGGATGCAGCTCTCTTCGTTGCTGGTCTGCTTGATGATGCTGCCTTCTGTCTTCCACTGACCGCGGATGTCGGTAGGCAACTCCTGCAAGGTCATTGGCAGCGCCTTGCCGTTCTCATCGCTGTAGCCCTTGTCCTCGAAAGAAACCTGGGTGCCCCATGTTCCCATACCTACACGGCAGATGGCTGGCTTCACCTGAGTCTGCTCATACTTGTATGGATTCTCCTGGTTCACCTTCAGTACACGGGTACCGATGTTGTTCGCCATCACGTTCTGGACATAGTAGGATGGAGTTCCGAATACCTTATCTGATGTATACTGAATCATATCCGGTGCCCACATGCGGTTGTTGAGGTTGGCGAAGATAGGAGCATAGGATGCCATGGTCACAATATCAGAATTGTTTTCGATGCCCATCATATAGACTGCCTCACCGAGTGCTGCATCGAGCGAACCCATATTGCCGAAGCCCTGGGTTACGGCATATTCACCTACATAAATCTCGCTGCCCTTGCGGTCGTAGTTATCATACTTGTTGAAGTTCTCAGCAAACCAGGCAGGGTTTCTGTAGTAGTGCTCATCGAGTAATTCCACGCTCTCGTTGCTTTCCCACTTAGGGTTGTCATCGCCCCAAGCCACCACGTTACCGATGAGGTGCATCTTAGGATATTTCGCCAATACGGCATCCTTGAACTTCTTGAAGCGCTCGTAGTAATGGTCGCTCTGAGCTGCAGGATCCGGCTGGTTGTTCTCATTACCAATCTCCAGATACTCGATGTTGTATGGTTCCGGATGACCGTTCTTGGCACGCAGGGCACCATATTTAGAGGTCACAGGACCATTGGCATACTCCAGGGCATTCATGCACTCGTCAATCCAAGGCTGGATGCTATCCACAGGAGTCATACCGCCGTGCCACAAACCAACATTCACAACATAGAGAGGTTTGGCGTTCAAATCTTCGGCAAGCTGCAGATATTCATCGAATCCCATACCGTCGCTGGTGCGATAGCGCCAGTTTACGTTCTTATGTCCCGGACGCTCCTCTATAGGACCGATGGTCTTCTCCCAGTGGAATGCATTCTCAGGAGACTCCTGTCCCTCTACGTAGCAACCGCCAGGGAAACGGACGAACTTAGGATGGATGTTATAAAGAAGCTGAGCCAGGTCAGGGCGCAAGCCATTCTCGCGATTCTTGAAAGTAGGAGGGAAGAGGCTTACCACATCCAGAACGATGGTACCCTTTCCGTCGGCTACGAGTTCAAACTGTGCTTTCGCATCGTTGGCATTGGCTGTAAGTTCAGCTGTATATTTGGTCCACTTCTTGCCTACCTTGGCATTGAGGGATGTTTCAGCATACACCTTGTCGCCCTTTGCGTTGGTGAGTCGAGCCTTCAATCCGCCCTTGTAGCTACCCTTTGCCCAGAAAGAGAGCTTGTAGGTTCTGCCCTGTACGGCATTGATGCCCCAGAAGCCTTCGTTGATGAGAGAGGCTGTGGCAGCAGGTTTGGCAGCAATGGTAAGCTGGAGAGCCTTGCCCTGTGCCTTGTTGAGCAGACCCTTGTTGATGAGTTGTGTCTGGATTTTTGCACCTTCCTGTGCGGAAGTTTTCCAGGTAGGGATGTTCTTTTCATCATCTTCGAAGGAGCGATTGCTGATGAGTTCGGCATAGAGACCGCCGTCGGCAGCATGGTTGATATCCTCGAAGAAGATACCATAGAGGTTAGGAGAAACCTTGATGCCTGGGTTTGAGGCATCTACATTGATGGTAACCTGTGCGTTGGCTGCCAAAGCAGAGGCGAGCACAGCCGAAAGCAAAATCTGTCTTTTCTTATTCATTTGTTTATTCTTTATTCTTAGGTTTGTTTATTTTATTTCTTGTTGATGGCATGAAATCAAGCTTAGACTGAATCCATGCCGCTATTAATACACAGTTGCAAAAGTACACAAAATGCACAAGAAACAGGTGGACAAAATGCGAAATATAGTGTAAAAGGTGGATTTTCTGATGAAAATCCACCTTTTGTTTATTGTTGGTCAATAAAATCGGTTTTAATATAGTAATACCAGTCCGGCAAAAGCCGAGTAGAGTATCATGCGGATAGGATTGATCTTCATCACTTTTACGCCGATAAAGGTGGCAAAGAAGAGGGCGATGGAGATGTAGAAATGCCAGGGATTGGCTGGTGTAGAGAAGTTCTCGCCATTCATCAGAAGCAGGGCTGCGGCTCCTACCAGACCGACGATGGCTGGGCGAAGACCGATGAAGATGCTCTGGACGGCTGAGGTGTTCATATACTTATACAGCATCTTGCTGATAAGAATCATCAAAACCAAGGATGGGAGAACCAACGCAAAGGTTGCCATGGCACTTCCGAGTATAGCCATCATGCCACTCATGCCGGCATTATGGACTGCTGTATAGCCACAATAGGTGGCGGCGTTGATACCGATAGGACCCGGTGTCATCTGAGAGATGGCAACCACATCGGTAAACTCTTGCATCGTCATCCAATGATACTGCGTAACTACCTGTCCCTGGATTAGGGAAATCATGGAATAGCCACCTCCGAATCCGAAGATGCCTATCTGAAGGAATACGATGAAAAGCTGAAGAAATATCATTTCAATTAATAATTAATAATTGATAATTAACAATGAGGCTTACGCCTTTGCCTCGGAGGCTTCTATACATTATTAATTATACATTGTACATTAAACTTTACTCCGTTGGCTGGATAAACTGTCCATAGATGTATCCACCTACGGCAGCAGCGATAATAATCCAGATTGGGTTGACGCCCAGAAGCCATATCAGGAGGGCTGACAGGATAGGAATCCAGCAGTTGACAAGCGAAATTCCGGCACTCTTGGCAAGCGAGAATGTAGGTACGGCTATCAATGCTACGACGGCAGGACGGATGCCTGCAAACATGGCAGCAATCACCTTGTTGTCTTCAAACTGATGGAAAAACATGGCTATCGCCAGGATAATAAGGAAGGATGGCAACGAAGCGCCGAGGGTGCAGACGATGGCTCCCGGTGTCTTTGCCAACTTATATCCGAGCAGGGAACTCATGTTGATGGCCAAGGCCCCCGGACAAACCTGGGTAGTAGCGATGGCATCCAGAAATTCCTCCTTCGTCATCCAATGATGCTTGTCGACGACTTCGGATTCTATAATAGGAATCATGGCATAGCCACCCCCAAAGGTGACTATGCCAATCTTCATAAATGTTTTGAATAATGTAAGATAACTTACGCTATTATTCATTTTTTACCTTTTTACTTTTTTACCTTTTTACTTTTTCAAAGCTCTTTCTTCAATCCACTGACGTGCATTGACAAATGCCTCAATCCAAGGAGTTACCTCGTCGTTGCGGCGACCAGCTGGATACCAGGCGTTCTGCCATGGGAAGATGGCACGCTCCAAGTGTGGCATCATTGCCAAGTGGCGACCATCTGCAGAGCAGATACCAGCTACATTGTAGTCACTGCCGTTAGGATTACCTGGATACTCAGCGTAGTTGTACTTCGCAATGATGTTGTAGTGATCCTCTGGCTCAGGCAAGTAGAAACGGCCCTCGCCGTGAGCTACCCAGATACCGAGCTTATCACCGCTCAAGCTACCGAACATCACACTGTCGTTCTGAGGAATAGTCAAACCGAGGAATGTACTCTCGAACTTCTTGGATGTGTTGTGGCAGAGGTGTGAACGATGCTTGTGCTCAGGATTGATGAGGTTCAACTCAACCATCAGCTGACAACCGTTACAGATACCGAGTGAAAGGGTGTCCTCGCGGGCATAGAACTTATCAAGTGCCTCCTTAGCCTTAGGATTGTAGAGGAATGCACCAGCCCAACCCTTGGCAGAACCGAGAACGTCGGAGTTAGAGAAACCACCGCAGAATACGATGAAGTTTACATCCTCCAAGGTCTCACGACCAGAAATCAAGTCGGTCATCATCACATCCTTTACATCGAAGCCGGCGAGATACATAGAGTATGCCATCTCACGCTCACCATTGGTACCCTTCTCACGGATGATAGCTGCCTTGATGCCTGATGGCTTGCGACGGTTAGCGTCGAGGCTGTAGCTAGCGAGAGTTCCCTTGAAGCCATAACCGAAGTTCATCTCGATAGGCTGCTTCTTATAATTGGTGTAACGCTTCTTAGCCATACCGTTCATGCTCTGCTTGCGGTCGAGGAGGTAAGATGTCTTATACCAGTCATCACGCAATGCATCGATATCGAACTCGTGCTCGAAGCCTTCCTTCTTGATGATGATCTTGCGGAGCTCAGGAGCAGGATAACCAATCTTGGCATAACCGATACCGTTCTCATCGAAGAATGCCTTCAACTCGTCCTTGTGAGCATCGCTTACCTGGATGACAACACCTGGGTTCTCTGCGAAGAGAGTCTTGATGATGTCGGCATCTGCGATGTCGTGGAGGTTGATCTTCATACCGCCCTCTACGTTGGCGAATGTCATCTCGAGGAGAGTTGTAATCAAACCACCGGCACTGATATCGTGACCAGCCATTACCCAACCACGGTTGATGAGTTCCTGTACGGCATTGAAACAGTCAACGAAGTAGTCTGGGTTCTTGACGGTAGGAACATCGCTGCCCACCTTGCCCAGGCTCTGTGCGAAGGCTGAACCACCGAGGCGCTGCTCGTCGAAGCTGAAGTCGATATGATAGAGGCTAGAGTTCTTGTCGTTAACGAGAACTGGGCTAACCACCTTCTTGACATCTGAAACCTCACCACCAGCACTTACGATAACGGTACCTGGAGCGATGATCTTCTCGCCGTTAGGATACTGCTGGGTCAATGAGAGAGAGTCCTTACCTGTTGGTACGTTCACGTGGATGGCGCAGCAGAAGTCTGACAATGCCTTCACACCCTCGTACAGACGGGCATCCTCACCCTTCTGGCTACGGCAAGGCCACATCCAGTTAGCAGAGAGGCTGATGCTGTCCATGCCATCTGCCAATGGAGCCCATACGATATTAGTCAAAGACTCTGCTACAGAGAGTACTGAACCTGCCTTAGGATCGGCAAGACCAGCCTGAGGAGCATGACCCATTGCAGTTACGATACCCTTCTCGCCACGGTAGTCGAGTGCTACGACACCACAGTCTGAGAGTGGCAACTGAATCTGACCCTGACCCTGCTGACGGGCAATCTTACCTGTTACAGAACGGTCAACCTTGTTGGTCAACCAGTCCTTACAAGCCACAGCCTCCATCTGGAGAACACGCTTCAAGTACTCGTCGAGGTTATCTGCAGAATAAGTTACATCTTCATATTTACGCTCTACGGTCTCATCCACCATCACAGTCTTAGGAGTATGACCGAACATCTGAGCTACATCGAGGTCGAATGGCTTCACGCCGTCAGCCTGCTTGAAGCTGAAGTGAGCATCGCCTGTAGTCTCACCAACCACGTACATTGGAGCACGCTCACGGTCGGCAATCTTCTGAACCTCGCTGATATATTTCTCGTCGATGAGCAAGCCCATGCGCTCCTGGCTCTCGTTGGCGATGATTTCCTTGGCGCTCAAAGTCTTGTCGCCGATAGGCAACTTAGACATATCGATTTCGCCACCGCACTCTTCTACCAACTCAGAGAGACAGTTCAAGTGACCGGCTGAACCGTGGTCGTGGATGCTGACTACTGGGTTCTCATCGTTCTCAACGAGTGCACGAACCAGGTTGTAGGCACGTTTCTGCATCTCAGGGTTGGCACGCTGAACAGCGTTCAACTCGATACCGTTGCTGTAACGGCCTGTATCTACAGAAGAAACAGAACCACCACCAAGACCGATGCGATAGTTGTCACCACCTACTACGACAACCTTGTTGCCCTTCTGTGGCTCACCCTTCTTGTAGTCACGCTTCTTGCCGTAGCCTACACCACCAGCAAGCATGATTACCTTATCGTATGCATACTTCTCACCATTCTCCTCGTGCTCGAATGTAAGCACAGAACCGGTGATGAGAGGCTGACCGAACTTGTTACCGAAGTCTGATGCACCGTTGGAGGCCTTGATCAGAATCTGTTCAGGAGTCTGATAGAGCCACTTACGAACAGGCATGATGTCTTCCCAGTCGCGCTCAACATCGCTCTTTCCGTTGTCATCCTTCAGGCGAGGATAAGCAGTCATGTAGCAGGCAGTACCTGCGATAGGCCATGAACCTACACCACCACCCATACGGTCGCGGATTTCACCACCCGTACCGGTAGCAGCACCGTTGAAAGGCTCTACGGTAGTAGGGAAGTTGTGAGTCTCAGCCTTCAGAGAGATAACACTCTCGATATCCTTCACCTGGAAGAAATCGCTGGTAGTCTGATCGGCTGGCGCAAACTGCTCGATGACAGGCCCCTGTGAGAAAGCCACATTATCCTTATAGGCAGAGAGAATCTTGTTAGGGTTCTCCTGAGTGGTCTTCTTGATCATGCTGAAGAGAGAAGACTCCATCTCCTTACCGTCGATGATAAACTGGCCGCCGAAGATCTTGTGGCGGCAGTGCTCTGAGTTGATCTGTGCGAAACCGAAGATTTCGCTGTCGGTGAGAGGGCGTCCGTTCTCTTTCTCCAGCTTGTGGAGATAAGCCATTTCGTCCTCGCTGAGGGCAAGACCCTCTTCCTCGTTATACTTCTCGAGGTCATCGACGTACTTGATAGGTTCTGGCTGGTGGTTCACGGTGAACACATCCTGACCGATACCGTTGTACATACGCTGGAGCATAGGGTCGTGCTCAGCGTCTTCGCTATCCACAGGGAAGTACTCCTCGATACGCGAAATGCCGTTAAGACTCATGTTCTGAGTAATCTCAACGGCATTCGTACTCCAAGGAGTAATCATTTCACGGCGTGGACCGACATAGAAGCCCTGCAACTGCTGGGCGTCCTCTAAAGTCGCGTCACCATAAAGCCAACAAAGTTCATTGATTTCGTCCTGAGATGGTTTGTGATCAATCTCGGTCGCAATCACACTCTTAGATGGAGTTCTGAAAAAAAGAATCATACTATTTCTCTTTTTATTATGTTAATGTATTTATTTTTCTTTCGGTTGCAAAGATAGCGCTAAATTTTGGAAATACAAAGCCTTTGCTCGTATTTTTATAGTTAGTTAATGCTTTCCCCTTGTAAAAAACTACAAAATATTGATTTTGTGGTTAAAAATGTCTAAAACGCTTTGACAAATGATGGTTATTCGGGTCTAATAAGTAACTTTGCACCGTGAAAGCGTGTGTAACATTTAAATGTGTTTTTAATAACTGAAAATAAAAATAAAGGAATATGAAACAGACTAAGATTTTTGCAATGGTTTTGATGGCAGCAGCTTTGTTGACAACAAGTTGCGCTAGTAAGAAGGATCTTCAGAATTGCCAGACAGAAAACAGAGAGTTGACTGCCAATTACCAAGATACAAAGGAGAAGTTGGCTGCTACAGAGGCTAGTCTCGCTGCAGCTCAGCAGCAGCTTGCTACTGCAAAGAGCGACTACGCTAAGTTGCAGAGTGCTCTTGACAAGAGTTTGACAAATGCTAATCAGAACAACATTAGCATCGAGAAGCTCGTTGACCAGATCAATGAGAGCAACCAGTACATCCGTCATTTGGTTGAGGTGAAGAGCAAGAGCGATTCTCTGAACATGGTATTGACCAACAACCTGACCCGCTCACTCAGCCGTGAGGAGATGAAGGAAGTTGACGTTCAGGTATTGAAGGGTGTGGTTTACATCTCTTTGGCTGACAACATGCTCTATCAGAGCGGTAGCTATGAGGTGAACAGCCGTGCTAAGGAGACTTTGAGCAAGATTGCCAAGATTATCCAGGACTACAAGGATTATGATGTACTCATTGAGGGTAACACTGATAACGTGCCTGTAAGCACAACAAGTGCCAAGATGAAGAACATCCGTAACAACTGGGACCTCTCTGCTCTCCGTGCAGCTTCTGTTGTTCAATATCTCCAGGACAACTTCGGTGTTAATCCTAAGCGTATGACTGCTGGTGGTCGTGGTGAGTACAACCCTGTTACAACCAACAATACAGAGGTTGGCAAGCAGCGTAACCGTCGTACCCAGATTATCATCACTCCTAAGCTCGACCAGTTCATGGACTTGATCGACAAGGCTCCAGAGGAGAAGTAAAAGGTAAAAGGGTAAAAAGGTAAAAAAGTAAATAGATAGAGGCATCAATGAGTTGTTAAAGACTTGTTGATGCCTTTTTCGGTATAAATATACAGGTTTTATGTTTTAAAGCCGTGAAAAAGTGCTTTTTGTTGTCATTTTGCTAGAAATATTCTTAATATCCTTTCTTTTCTTAATTATTTTTATTAATTTTGCAGGCAAAATATCAAGGGGCCACTTGGCTGCCCTGATCATTGTACATTGTAAATTATTAATTATACATTATATTGTGTTATGGAAAAGATTAAGATGACGACTCCATTGGTAGAGATGGACGGTGATGAGATGACAAGAATCCTTTGGAAGATGATCAAGGACGAACTGATTCTTCCTTTCGTTGACTTGAAGTCTGAGTATTATGACTTGGGTTTGCCTTATCGCGATCAGACCAATGACCAGGTAACCATTGACTCTGCTGAGGCTGCCAAGAAATATGGTGTAGCCGTGAAGTGTGCTACCATTACCCCTAATGCCCAGCGTATGGACGAGTATAAGCTCCATAAAATGTGGAAAAGTCCTAACGGAACAATCCGTAGCATCATGGACGGTACCGTGTTCCGTGCTCCTATTACCATTCCTAGCATTCACCCATGTGTGAAGAACTGGGAGAAGCCTATCACTATCGCCCGTCATGCTTATGGAGATGTATACAAGAGCGTGGAGATTCGTGCCGATGAACCGGGAGTAGCTAAACTCGTGTTCGAGGGTAAGAGTGGCAAGAAGCAGGAGGTTGAAATCCATAACTTCGATGGCGCTGGCGTTATTCAGGGTATGCACAATACCGACAAGAGCATCCGCAGCTTTGCTCACAGCTGCTTCAAGTTTGCCATCGATACCAAGCAGGACCTCTGGTTCGCTACCAAGGATACCATCTCCAAGACTTACGATGCTCAGTTCCGTAAGATTTTTGAGGAAGTATACGAGAGCGACTACAAGGAGAAGTTTGCAGAGCTTGGCATCGAGTACTTCTATACATTGATTGATGATGCCGTGGCTCGTGTGATTCGTAGTAAGGGTGGTTTCATCTGGGCTTGCAAGAACTATGATGGTGATGTGATGAGCGATATGCTCAGTACCGCATTCGGTTCTCTGGCAATGATGACTTCTGTCTTGGTTTCTCCTGATGGAAAATATGAATATGAGGCAGCACATGGTACAGTAACACGTCACTACTATCGCTACTTGAAAGGTGAGGATACATCTACCAACCCAATGGCAACCATCTTTGCATGGAGCGGTGCATTGAGAAAGCGTGGTGAGCTGGATGGCATCAAGGAGTTGCAGGACTTTGGCGACCAGTTGGAGGCTGCTTGCTTCGATACCTTGAATGACGGTATCGCTACCAAAGACCTCGTCAACCTGATGGAGGGAGTTGAGGCTAAGGCCGTGAACTCTGCAGGTTTCATCGCTGCTATTCGTGAGCGTTTGGAGAAGAGATTGGGATAAGCCAAAAATCAGATAAACAAAGGAAAAGCCTTACCGGAGTCAATAGATGACACTGGGTAAGGCTTTTTTGATATAAAGATCGGAAACTTTTACTTCTTACGCTTGGAAGAAAGAGCATCTGAGTAGTACTTGAAAAAGTCAACTTTCAAGATTTTACTGATGTGGAACAGCATGCCCGTATCGATGGTAGTGCGATCGTATACCTTATATATATTGGTGCGATGGCAACCAAGCTCGTTTGCCAACCATACAGATGTTTTACCCTGCCGTTGAAGTTCTTCCTTGATGAGTTTGCCTATGACCACAGTATTAACTTTATCGTTCATAATTCTTTGCTTATTAAAGATTTTATATTTTCTTGTCTAAATCCGGTTGCAAAATTACCAATATAGTATTAAAATAGCGAACAAACTTGTAGCGGATTTGGTTACATTGCGTTAAAGTGTGTCATAAAATTCTTTAAAATTGTAATAAAACTAGTCTTTTTTAAGCTGATTTGGTGAATGTAATTGAATTGTAATCGAATGTAATGCGTATTACAAAAGAAAAAGTGTAATTTTGCAGGCAGAATTTAAATGATAGGAATATGGAAGCAAATAAGAAGAAAATCCTGGTTGTTGATGATGAGCAGGACTTGTGTGAAATCTTGAAGTTCAATTTAGAGACAGAGGGGTATCAGGCAGATACTGCCAATTCGGGTGAGGAAGCTATATCGAAGGATATTGCCTCTTATGATCTTTTATTGCTTGATGTGATGATGGGAGGAATGAGCGGATTTCAGCTGGCAAGACAGTTGAAGGAGAATCCGATGACAGCTCATGTGCCTATCATCTTCCTGACAGCCCGTGATACGGAGAATGATACTGTGACCGGATTCAATCTGGGTGCAGATGATTATATCTCCAAGCCTTTCTCTATCCGGGAGGTGATGGTGCGAGTGCGTGCTGTGCTGCGCCGTACAATGGAGCAGAGAGGTAACAGCAGCGAGCCTTCTCTGATTAACTATCAGGGTTTGCAGCTCAATCTGGACAAGAAGTCGGTGACTGTGGATGGAGAGTGTGTGCCATTTACCAAGACAGAGTTTGAACTCTTGCGCCTTCTGCTGGAAGAGCGTGGTAAGGTGTTCTCTCGTCAGGAACTCATCGACCGTGTATGGCCAAAGGATGTGATGGTGCTCGACCGTACTGTGGATGTGAATATTACCCGTATGCGAAAGAAAATTGGTAAATTTTCCAAGTGTATTGTTACCCGTTTGGGATTTGGTTATTATTTTGATGCATAAACAGATATCATCATGTTTAAACTGAATAATGTAGGTAAGAAGTTGTATTTTAGCGTACTGGCGGTGTTCCTTGTGTTCGCTGTCAGTTTTATTGTATTTCAGCAAACACGCGAGAAACAGTATAAGATTAGTACGTTGACTCTGAAACTTGCCAACTATAATGAACTGCTGGCAGAGGATTTGGAATTGTCCAAGACTTGTGGCATTCTCCTTTCTGACAGTGTGGAAGTGGTGGATAGCGTGCGTGTGGCAGAGGCAAAGTTGGAAGATTTTGTGCAGACGCATGAGAGTAAGGACCTTCGTGTAACTTTGGTCAAGAAGGATGGAACCGTAATCTTTGACAATATGAGTAAGGATTATCGCCACTTTGCCAATCATGCCCAGCGTGCGGAGATAGTACAGGCATTGAAAGAGGGAATGGGTACGAGCGTAGAGCGACAGTCGAAAACGCTGAAGCAGGATTATTTCTATGTAGCGTCCTATTTCCCGAAGAGTCATCTTATCGTTCGTACAGCATTGCCATATAATGATGATTTGACCAAGTCGCTTCAGGCTGATCTGCATTATATCTGGTTTGCCTTGGCAGCCATCATCCTACTTACCCTGGTGCTATACCGTTTTACAAACAGATTGGCGAAGAATGTATCCAAACTCCGTATCTTTGCTTATAAGGCGGATCATAATGAGAGCCTGGAGGTGGAGGATCTGGCTAAATTCCCTAATGATGAGTTGGGTGAGATTGCCGAGCGCATTATCAAGATGTATAAGCGCATACAGACCACCCGACGTGAACAGGATGTACTGAAGCGGCAGCTTACCCAGAATATCGCCCACGAGCTGAAGACTCCTGTAGCCAGTATCCAGGGTTATCTGGAAACGATACTCGACAATCCGCATATCAACGAAGAGATGAAGTCGCAGTTTCTGCTGCGCTGTTATGCCCAGAGCGAGCGTCTCACCTCTCTGCTTCGCGACATCTCTACCCTGAACCGGTTGGATGACGGTTCGGATATGATAGATTTCGAGGCGGTAGACATTACGCAGATGGTGAGTGAAATAGTCCGTGAGACGGCGCTGGAAAGAGAGTCGCACCAGATGACTTTCGAGAATCTTCTTCCCGACCAGCATATTATCGTGAAGGGTAACCGCAGTCTGCTCTATAGTGTGTTCCGCAATCTTACCGACAATGCCATAGCTTATGCCGGCGAAGGGCGTAAGATAACGTTGAGTGCCAAGGATCAGGGCAATAAGTGGCATTTCATCTTCTGTGATAATGGTCAGGGAGTTCCTGCCGAGCATCTCTCCCGTCTTTTCGAGCGTTTCTATCGGGTAGATAAGGGACGCAGCCGCAAGATGGGTGGCACCGGTTTGGGTCTTGCCATCGTCAAGAATGCCGTTCTCCTGCATGGCGGAACCATCCGTGTAAGTAATCAGCAGGAAGGCGGCTTGAAGTTTGAATTTACGCTTAAAAAGTAGAAATATGGCTATCTGTTAATCGGAAACAGTGTACTGGTGAACGATAGACAGCTGACTAGCCGTACGCTCGCCAGTTGGCTGTTCTACTGCAACAGTCAGCGTAAATGCCTGTAAAAGTGTTGTAAGTAAGGGATAAAGAAATACTCTTCACTCTTCACCTTTCCTTCGGAATCCCCAGTGTTTATGGGCGTTTCGAGGGGTGAAGAGTTCTTGGACACTCTTCACCCACTCTTCACCACTCTTCACCCTGGCTGGTTCGGCGGAGGGTGTGTCATAAGTTTATGATTCACCCTCTTCTTGTTGTTGGAAGAGTTAGGATATGTTGTTGAAAGAGTTAGGATATGTTGTTGAAACAGCCAGTATCTTCGGTCGCACAACAGCTGTTGTGCGCTTGCATAACAGCTGATATGCGCATGCACAACAGGTGATGTGCATGCGATGGTCAACTGTTATGCGCCAACTATTATTCAGACTTATGGCACACCCTCCTTAGAGACGCCTGGCGGTCTTGCTTCTCTCCTTGACATCTAGCGGTCTTGCGCTGCAATTTACGCCTGTTGGTCTTTGGAATCGGTGAAGAGTGGTGAAGAGTGGGTGAAGAGTCGCTGCAAACTCTTCACCCCCTCAGAATGCCGATAAACACAGGGGTTCCGAAGGAAAGGTGAAGAGTGAAGAGTAAAAGTGTGTTCGCTTGCAGATAAAAAATGGGGCGCAAGCTGTTTCCAGGAAAGGAATCGCTTGCGCCCCCTGATATTATTGCTTATGAGTAAATGAGCACCCTAAGATTAGAACTTGTAGATAGCACCAAATGAAATGTTGCTCGCATCTACGTTAAGTCCGAATGTTGATGAGTTGTCACCATGGTCAGGAGAATAGCCTCTGTAACCGAGGAAACCTACCTTTGTGATGAAGTTTACGTGGTTGTTGATGTAAATCAAGAAAATCGGGCGTGCTGGATGTATCTAAAGCTATTTCTGCTGCAAAGCTACGATTTTTTAATGAAACCGCCAAATAATATGAGGGAATATTTGGGCAAACCAACTTTTTTCTCTATCTTTGCATGAACAAACAGTTTGAATTTTATTGTATAAATATCATAAATGAATCAATTTACAAAGCTGATAGCAGCCCAGCTCAATCTGAAGGAGCAGGCTGTAGAAAATACTCTGGCGCTGCTCGAAGAGGGCTGCACCATTCCGTTTATCTCGCGATACCGCAAGGAGAAAACCGGTAATATGGACGAGGTAAACATTGAAGCCATCGCACAGGCTAACGAGAAACTCTCTGAGATGGCGAAGAGAAAGGAGACTATCCTCAAAACCATCGAGGAACAGGGAAAACTCTCGGATGAACTGAAAAAACGCATCGAACAGTGCTGGGATGCCACCGAACTGGAAGACATCTATCTTCCTTATAAGCCTAAGCGCCGCACCCGTGCACAGATAGCACGTGAGGCAGGCTTGGAGCCTCTGGCACAACTGCTCCTCTTCCAGCGTGAGCGCAATCCGGAACAGGCTGCCAGGAAGTTTGTGGGTGATAAGGTGAAGGATGTGGAGGCTGCACTTCAGGGAGCCAAGGACATCATCGCCGAAACCGTAAGCGAGAATGAGCAGAGCCGCAATCAGATTCGCGGCGAGTTCCGTCGAGGTGCCATCATCACCTCAAAGGTAGTGGCTAAGAAAAAGGATGAAGAGGAGGCTCAGCGCTTCTCTGATTACTTTGATTTCTCTGAACCTTTAAAGAAATGTTCTTCTCATCGCTTGCTGGCGATGCGTCGTGGTGAAGCGGCTGGTTTCCTCCGTATCAGCATTTCAGCTGATGATGAGCAGTGTCAGGATAAACTGAAGCGTCATTATGTACATGGTTTCGGTGAATGCCAGACTTTGGTGGGTGAGGCTGTGGATGATGCTTTCAGGCGTCTGCTGAAGCCTAGTATTGAAACTGAGTTTGCTGCTCTCAGCAAGCAGAAGGCTGATGAGGAGGCTATTGTAGTATTCGCAGAAAACCTGCGACAGCTTTTGCTCGCTGCTCCTTTAGGACAGAAGCGTGTGATGGCTGTGGATCCGGGGTTCGCCAATGGCTGTAAAACCTGTTGTCTCGATGCGCAGGGTAATCTGATTCATCACGAAATAGTATTTCCTCATCCTCCACGTAACAAGAAGAATGAGGCTACCGCTGCCATCCAGCGCATGGTGAAGATGTATCAGGTTGAGGCAATGGCTGTGGGTAATGGTACGGCAAGTCGTGAAACCAGCGATTGGCTGCACGAAATAAGTTATCCACACCCTGTGGATATCTATGTGGTGAGCGAGGATGGTGCTTCTATCTATTCGGCTTCGAAGATTGCGAGAGATGAGTTCCCTGATGAGGATGTTACCGTTCGTGGTGCCGTGAGCATCGGTCGACGACTGATGGACCCGCTTGCCGAATTGGTAAAGATTGACCCAAAGAGCATCGGTGTAGGTCAGTATCAGCATGATGTGGATCAGACACAGCTTAAGAAGAGTCTTGATGCCGTGGTGATGAGTTGTGTGAATTCGGTAGGTGTAAATCTGAATACAGCATCCCAGCATCTCCTTACGTATGTGAGTGGATTGGGACCTACTCTTGCCAAGAATATCGTTGAATATCGTCGCGAGAATGGTGCTTTTGTTTCCCGTGCTCAGTTGAAGAAGGTGCCTCGTCTGGGGCCATCTGCCTTCGAGCAGTGTGCTGGTTTCCTCCGTATTCCTGGTGCCAGGAATCCGTTGGATAATAGTGCCGTGCATCCTGAGCGTTATGCGCTGGTAGAGCAAATGGCAAAGGATCAAGGTGTTACAGTGAAGCAATTGGTTGAGGATAAATCTCTACAGAAGAAGATTGATATCAAGAAATATGTAACTGCTGAGGTAGGTATGCCTACTTTGATGGATATCATGACCGAGCTTGACAAACCGGGCTTGGACCCTCGTGGTGAGGTAGAGAAGTTTGAGTTTGATGCCAGCATCAAGGAGATAGAGGATTTGCAGGTGGGCATGGTTGTGCCGGGCATTGTTACCAACATTACCAAGTTTGGTGCCTTTGTAGATATAGGTGTCCACAACGACGGTCTGGTTCATGTTTCCCAAATGTCTAATCGCTACATCAATGATCCAAGTGAGGTGGTAAAGCTTCATGAGCATGTGATGGTGCGTGTGGCAGAAGTAGATTTGAAGCGCAAGCGCATCGCCCTTTCCATGAAGGGAGTAAAGTAAAAAGAATATTCAGAATGAATCAGAAACAAGATTATAATGGTGATGCTCTCCTATTGGGGAGCATCACCAGAGATTGCATAGAGTCGGCATATTGCTTTATTCATCAGAAGCTTAGAGTCTTTGAGTTTTCAACCAATCCTACCCAGAGGGATGATATAGAGTATGCCATCGCCCAATATGTGGAGGGCATGAATCCTCAGCTTTATCTTCTTCTTTCGCAAGGCAGAACGGAATTCCTTCTAGACCATGTGAATTTTGAAAAAGATATGCGCGAGGCGCAGGAAAAACTGGAAGGGATGATGTAGGTATCTCTCTGCTTGAGGAGAAGGATAAACAGAGTCTCGTTAATTTAAGTTGATGAGGGTGCGTCATGGACTTATGACACACTCTCTTTTTTTTATCCAGTTACTGAGTCCACTTGAAAAAGTCATTTTTACGAAAACGTGCCATTGATTGTCAATAAGTTACAAAGACAAAATATATGATTCGGGACTTTTTCAAATGGACTCAGTATAATAATTAAAACAGAATAGAATGAAAAAAACGACACTGATGAACTTCGGGCGCAATTGGATACCTTTTCGCCCGAACAACAGAGAGATATGGATCGTGATTTGCTCAATCAATACATCAATGCGTTTCGTGCATTATCAGGCATAGTTGAGCAAAGTATCCGTAATTACAAGATTATCTCAGAACAAGTAGATGCTTCTACAGCCAAGGTTGGCAAACTCCTTCCTATGTTGAAGGAGGCTAATACAGTTCGAGTGGATGAAAGAATTAAGTCAAGTATAGAGAAGGTTGCAGTAAAAATGGGTGATGATGTTGCTGATGCCTTTGGCAAGAAAGTGCGAGCGGTGCTTGATGATGTAAATGAGGCATCAGGTAGAATCTCGATTCCTCTTGATGTTGCTGCGGCATGTATGTTGACTTTGATTTTTACATTTTCGATTTTGGTACTGGTGGTCATTGTGAACATTACAGAAATCCATTCTGGGGTGTTATGGATAGTCCTTGGAGGTGGATTCGGATCAGAGATACTAATTTATTGGCTTGTTTGGTATTTGCATCGTAAAGGATGGGTATAAATAAAGTCTGCATATTCTCTTGACAGGGAATGTGCAGACTTAAATTCAGTGTATAAATTATGATTGGACTTTGAAAGGAAATAGCTTTTATTGCTGTATGGTGAGCGATATTTAAGCCAAAAGAACTTTAATTTGCTCTGTTCTCGAAAAAAAACTTCAAAAAAAGAGTGTTTCTCAGCTTTTATTTGTAATTTTGCCATGCCGTTTATAGTTATCAAAACAAAGCCAAATATAATCTCTGATATGGCAAAAAATAGGGCAGCGTTTTGTTGTTCTTTAACATATAAAAATATAGTGCTTAATATGCAGTATCCATTGATATCGGAATATGTAAAGGCCATTCAAGATGCAGGTGATAATCTTGAAGAGTTGGCTCACCTGACTCCTGTACTGGATGATCACGGAGAGCCATATCGCAGTAGTGGTGCTTTTGCCGTGGTGTTTAAGATGCAGGACAAGAGTAGCGGGAAATATTATGCCCTGAAGTGTTTTACGGAAGAACAGCAGGGGCGAGCCGAAGCCTATCGTCAGATTGCAGACGAACTGGATTTGTTAGATTCTCCATACATAACATCAGTTAAGTATATGGAGAAGGAACTCTTCGTGGACAGTCAATGCGAGGAGGATGAATTTCCTGTATTGTTGATGGATTGGGTAGAAGGGGAGACGATGGAAGCTTACATTGCTGCAAATTACCGGAATCAGTCAGCCATGTTGATGCTGAGTTATCGTTTTGGCAAGATGGCAGCTTGGCTACGTACCCAGTCTTTTTCTCATGGCGACATTAAGCCAGACAATATCATAGTCCGTCCCGATGGTTCTCTTACATTGGTGGATTATGATGGAATGTTTGTGTCTTCTATGAAAGGCAGCCAATCTCCAACTATCGGTACCAGGGATTTCAGTCATCCATTGCGTACTGTTGATGATTTCGATGAAACGATAGATGATTTTTCATTGGCAAGCATCGCCTTGTCATTAAAGGCTATCTCGATGAAATCTACTTTGTTAGATATCTATGGTGCCTCAGACAGACTTCTCTTCTCGGAAAATGATTATCGCAATCCGTCAAATAGCAAGGTAATATCTGCCTTGCAGGACTTGATGTGTGATAAGGATTTCTGCACACTTTACTCTCTTTTCATGCTTGCATTGGCGAGAAAGGAGCTTTCTGCATGTTCTTTCAGGTTGTTTATTGGCAAAAAGCCTCTCCTACCTCAAACTATTGAAGACTTATCAACAGAAGTAACTGAAGATGAGTTGAATGAAGCCTTTATAGATGAATGGGGAGTGAAATATAGCAAAGATGGAAGAAAATTGTTGAAAGCTCCACAAGAACTAAAAGAATGTTATTCTATTAAAGAGGGGGTAAGGATAATATGTGATAAAGCATTTTCAATGTGCAGTTCTTTGGCAGAAGTTGTCATTCCGAATAGTGTGACAAGTATTGGGGGTGGTGCTTTTTTTAAATGCACATCTTTGATTAGTATTTTTATCCCTGATAGTGTGACTAGCATTGGAAATGGGGCATTCTCGTATTGCGAAACATTAATTAATATCGTGATTCCCACAAATGTAACGAACTTAAATGGAAATCCATTTTATGGTTGGAACGGTAAGCTAGAGTGTTTGTCATCCAACTTTATTTACGAGCATGGTGTATTATTCAATAAGGATAAAAGCGAAATCATATCGTTTAGAAATCAAAACCAGAAATCGTATGCCATTCCTAATGGTGTGATGAATGTTAGATTTGGTGCATTCCTTTGTTGTAACTCTTTGGCTGATATTATTATCCCAAATAGTATGAAAAGTATAGGTGTTGGTGCTTTTGCTGGTTGTATTTCCTTGAATAGCATAGACATTCCTAATGGCGTAATTCGCATTGGAATTAATGCATTCAATCGTTGTATTTCTCTGTCCAATATAGTCATTCCTGATAGTGTGTCCAGTATTGGAGAAGGTGCTTTTGAAGATTGCGATTTCCCATGCGATCTTAGACAAAAATTAATCTCTCGATTTGGAGATAAAATATTTAAGCAATTATGATACTAATAGACTCAAAACGTAAAAAGCTAGAGAATATTCTCAAGAAACATCCCGATGCCATCATTGCGGATGTAACTAGCCATGCCAAAGATAGCTTAATCAAATTAAGTCCATTCTATCCACATGGTGGAATACCAGTTCCATTCAGCAATGGAGTGACAGCCACATGCGTAGAGGCTATTTGGCAGGGATTGAAAGTGTTTGAAGGAGCAGATGTAGATGTGCAGATGTTCCAGAACGACACGATGAAAAAAATCAAGCGAACTGTACGCAAGTTTGGAAAGCCGTTGGGACATCGCAAGGGAGTAAATGGCAAGGAACTCCTAGGATATATAGAAGCAAGAAAGCTGATATATATTCCGACCTACCAATGGATGTTGGAGAATAAAGTGCCAACAATCATCGAACGATTGAGGGAGGCAAGTAAAACGAAAACCATCATCTTGTTGGATTATGATACCAACTGTGATGTGGATGACCCAAGCAAACCCTTGTCTCATGCCTTTTTGATCAAGGCATACGTAGATGGTATTTATCCTTATGGAGAAAAACCGGATACGGAGGTAAAACTACAGGTTGATAAGCCACAGGAATTAGAACTTTTTGGATAGAATAACAACAAAATATAAATTATGAGTAAACGAAATAATTGGGAGGATTTTAAGAATATCCTTGAGCAGCATCATATTACAACGTTGTATCATTTTACAGATCGTGACAACTTAGAGAACATCATCAAGAATGGTGGTCTCTTTTCCTGGAAGGATTGTGAGGAACGTGGAATTACGATTCCTAAGCCGGGAGGCGGTGGACCAGGTTCTACTTCCTGGTCACTTGACCAACGAGATGGATTGGAGCATTATGTGCGAGTGAGTTTTACCAAGCAGCATCCAATGATGTATGTAGCGATGAGCGAGCAACGTATATCTAACCCCGTAATTTTGGAAATAGACCCAGAGGTGATATTTGATGAACAGACTAAGTTCTCAGATAGAAATGCTACAAGAAGCGGTGCCAACGTTGGCGGAAACCTGGAAGATTTCAAGAAAATTCATTTTCAGACAGTCAAGGCAAACAAGCATTTTGACCTGGATATAAATGAACAGCCTTTCTATCAAGCCGAGATTCTGGTAAAGAACAGCATACCCCTGAAGTATATCAAGAACATCGGCAACTTTGGTATTCCGATTCCAAGCCAACCACAGATGTTACAGAGCAAGAATGCATATACGGCTCGTGTTGACCGTGAGCATCCTACAGCATTCATCTTCCTTGTGGACCAAAGTGTTTCTATGCGTAGAATTACCACCTTTAATGGTGAGGATATGACTTTATCTGAGGCCGTAGCCCGTATCGTAAATGCCCAAATCAACGAGTTGGTGGAGCGATGTGTGAAGAATAATGAGACTCGTCATTACTTTGATATTGCCATGATAGGTTATGGCACGGAGGCTTATAGTGCTTGGAATGGTAATCTTGAAGGACGAGACTTCGTTACTCCAGAAGAGATTCGTGATAATCCTTACCAAAAGAAAATGGTGAAGGAAGAGGTGCGTACTCGAAAGGGTATAACCATCAAAGAAGTAGAGAAGAAACAATGGATGGTAGCTCGCCATGATGGTAGTTGGACACACATGGATAAGGCTTTTAAACGTGCAGAAGGTTTGCTCGAAAGCTGGATGAAAGACCATCACGACAAGGATTGTTATCCTCCTACAATTATCAATATTACTGATGGTGAATATAACGGAACCTCGCATGATGAGATGCTGCAACTTGCTAATCAGTTGAAGTCGATGTTTACCAATGATGGTAATGTCTTGCTCTTCAATATTCACGTTGTGCCAGGACATGCAGAATCGGTCGTATTCCCTGCAACTGCAGATGAATTGAACGGAAATGGATATGGTGAGAAACTTTATAATATGTCAAGTCTCTTGCCTCTCAACTACAATGAACAGATCCGTAATATCTTTGGAGATAAGCAGGCTGATATCCGCTACCATGCTATGGGTGTAAATACGGGTATGGAGAGATTGGTTAAAATGATGAAGATTGGCACACTTTCGAGTATGCTGGTTAATCAAAATCTGTAATGATATATAGAAAAGATATGAACAGAGGTGTTAGTATAGCAAAGTTCAATGACCATGTTGCAAATGAAGATGCTTTCTACTCATCGGATACTTGTATAGCGGTATCCGATGGGGCAGGAGGCTGTGGCTTGTTTGCCAATGAGTGGTCGGAGTATCTTGTAAAACATCTTCCAAAAGATAAACCCGTCGTCTGCTTCAAAGAACTTGACGAATGGGTGGATGGCATTTGGGAGACCTTTTATAATGATCATGAGGAAAGGGCAAAAGAAGGTGATGGTATTCTTTTGAATAAATATTATAATGAGGGGGCTTGCGCCACCATTGCTGCTGCATGGATAACAGGGGATAAGCAATGTAAATGGATGGCATACGGTGATAGCGTAGTCTTCCATTATAGCAAAGAAACTGGTGTCTTGGAACACAGTTTTACAAAATTGTCAGATTTTAGCAATCCGCCCAGGTTGGTTAGCTGTAAAGACCCTCTAGAAGAGGAAGGTTTCAGATGTGGTGACTTTTATCTGGATGAATCTTCGGTAGTCTTTGTTGCCAGCGATGCCTTATCGCATTATATCATGATGATGTATGAATTGACTAAAAGTAAGGAATATAGTGAAGAACTTGCTGAAGAATACCTAAAAGCATCTGGCAATTCACAACTTTTGAAAACAGCTGAGACCATGAAGTTTGATTTTTGGAAGGATGTGCTCCAATCTTTGTTGGATGCAACATCATCCGACAGTCTGTTTGAACAGTATCTGAAAAAACTGAACTCGGAAGGAATTTTAGATTTGGATGATTTCACGTTAGTTTATTTTAAAGGCTAGCATCCATCTTCTTTATTTCCCTATTTGATGTCATTAAAATTTGTAGAAGCTGATAAAATAACAATACATAATATGCAGTATCCATTGATATCAGAATATGTAAAGGCCATTCAAGATGCTGGTGATAATCTAGAACAATTGGCTTACCTGACTCCCGTTCTAGATGATCACGGAGAGCCATATCGCAGTAGTGGTGCTTTTGCCGTAGTGTTTAAGATGCAGGACAAGAGTACCGGGAAATATTATGCCCTGAAGTGTTTTACGGAAGAACAGAAGGGGCGAGCTGATGCCTATCGTCAGATTGCAGACGAACTGGATTTGTTAGAATCTCCATACATTACATCAGTAAAGTATATGGAGAAGGAACTCTTCGTTGACAGTCAATGCGAGGAGGATGAATTCCCTGTATTGTTGATGGATTGGGTGGATGGAGAGACGATGGAAGCTTACATTGCTGCAAATTACCGGAATCAGTCAGCCATGTTGATGCTTAGTTATCGTTTTGGCAAGATGGCAGCTTGGCTCCGTACCCAGTCTTTTTCTCATGGTGACATTAAGCCGGACAATATCATAGTCCGTCCCGATGGTTCTCTTACATTGGTGGATTATGACGGGATGTATGTGCCATCTATGAAGGGCAGCCAATCTCCGACTATCGGTACCAGGGATTTCTGTCATCCATTGCGTACTGTGGATGATTTCGATGAAACGATAGATGATTTTTCATTGGCAAGCATCGCCTTGTCATTAAAGGCTATCTCGATGAAATCTACTTTGTTAGATATCTATGGTGCCTCAGACAGACTTCTCTTCTCAGAAAATGATTATCGCAATCCATCAAATAGCAAGGTCATATCTGCCTTGCAGGAATTGATGTGTGATAAGGATTTCTGTACACTTTACTCACTTTTCATGCTTGCATTGGTAAGAAAGGAGCTTTCTGCATGTTCTTTTAGATTGTTTGTTGGCGAAAAGCCTCTTCTGCCTCAAATTGTTGAAGACTTATCAACCGAAGTTACATGGGAAGAGTTGAAGGAGGCTTTTACTGATGAATGGGGAGTGAAATATAGCAAAGATGGAAGAAAAATATTGAAAGCTTCCAAAAGACCAAGAGGGGGCTATTCTATTAAAGAGGGTACAAGAATAATCTGTGATAATGCTTTTACACTGTGTAGTTCTTTGACCAGCATAGTAATACCCAATAGTGTGGCTAGCATTGGGAAAGAAGCATTTTCTTTTTGTAATTTTTTGAGCTGTCTCGTTCTTCCAGACTGTGTTACCAACATAGGGAATTGTGCATTTGGTGGTTGCAGTTCTTTGTCAAATATAGTCATTCCAAATAGTGTGACTAGCATTGGGGATAGAACATTTTTGCTTTGTAGTTCTCTGTCTAGAGTTGTCATCCCAGATAGTGTGACAAGTATTGGAGATAGGGCATTTCAGGATTGTAGTTCTCTGCCCAATATAGTCATCCCAGATAGTGTGACAAGTATTGGAGAAGGAGCATTTAGCAGTTGTAGTTCTCTGTCTAGCGTTGTCATCCCAAATAGTGTGACTAGCATTGGTGTTAGTGTATTTAGGTATTGTAGTTCTCTGCCCAATATAGTCATTCCAAATAGTGTGACTAGCATAGGGAAAGAAGCCTTCTGTGGCTGTAGTTCTCTGTCTGACATTACTATCCCTGATAGTGTGACTAGCATTGGAGAAGGAGCATTTAGCAGTTGTAGTTCTCTGTCCTGCATAGTTATCCCAAATAGTGTGACTAGCATTGGTACAGGTGCATTTTCTAGTTGTACTTCTCTGTCTAATATAGTCATTCCTGATAGTGTGACTAGCATAAGTGATTGGGTATTTTGGCAATGTACTTCTCTGTCTGATATAGTTATCCCAGATAGTGTAGCTAGCATTGGGGATTGTGCATTTCAAGATTGTAGTTCTTTGTCCAGCATAGTCATCACAAACAGTGTAGCCAGCATTGGAAATGGTACATTTCGTGGTTGCAATTCTCTGTCCAACGTAGTTGTTCCAGATAGTGTGACTAGCATTGGTGATAGCGCATTTCAGAATTGTAGTTCTCTGACCGATATTGTTATTCCAAATAGTGTAACTAGCATTGGGGGGTGGGCATTTGTTGGTTGTATATCTCTGTCCAATATAGTTATCCCAAATAGTGTAACTAGCATTGGTAATGGAGTGTTTAAGGACTGCAATTCTCTATCCAACATAGTCATTCCTAATAGTGTAACTAGCATTGGAATTAGTTCATTTTCTGGTTGTAGTTCTTTGTCCAGCGTTGTCATCCCAGATAATGTGACAAGTATTGGAGCCTGTGCCTTTGCTGATTGTAGCTCATTGGAAGAAGTTGTCATTCCGAATAGTGTGACAAGCATTGGTAATGATGCATTTAGGGATTGTAGTTCTCTGTCCTGCATAGTTATCCCAAATAGTGTGACTAGCATTGGTACAGGTGCATTTGTTAATTGTGGTAATTTGCCATATGATCTTAAACAAGAATTAATATCTCGTTTTGGTAATGAGTTGTTTCAGTTACCATTAACAACATTCCTGCCTTTTTAAAGAGTTAGTACAATTAATCAGAGAAAAAGAAGTATGGAGATAACTAATGAAGAAGATGGGTAACTATTCGTGCCAATAGAGGTGCTGGATAGATACCAAACATTATTGATTTATTAACGAACTGTTAAATTATTAGGAACAAATATGGCTAAAATGTTTTTAAGTTTGGGCTGTTTCAGTTGAAATGATTACTTTGCAATATCGTTTAAAATACAGTTGTAGATAACGAATTAAACAATAGTATACAATATGCAGTATCCATTGATATCAGAATATGTAAAGGCCATTCAAGATGCTGCTGATAATCTTGATAAATTGGCTTACCTGACTCCCGTATTAGATGATCACGGAGAGCCGTATCGTAGTAGTGGTGCTTTTGCCGTGGTGTTTAAGATGCAGGACAAGAGTACTGGGAAATATTATGCCCTCAAATGTTTTACGGAAGAACAAGAGGGGCGAGCTGATGCCTATCGTCAGATTGCGGATGAATTGAATATGGTTGATTCTCCATATATTACTTCTGTAAAGTATATGGAGAAGGAACTCTTCGTGGACAGTCAATGCGAGGAGGATGAATTTCCTGTATTGTTGATGGATTGGGTAGAAGGGGAGACGATGGAAGCTTACATCTCTGCAAACTATCACAATCAATCTGCTATGTCAATGCTTTGTTATCGCTTTGGCAAAATGGCTGCTTGGCTCCGTACTCAATCTTTTGCTCATGGCGATATCAAGCCAGACAATATCATTGTCCGTCCCGATGGTTCTCTTGCGTTAGTGGATTATGATGGAATGTTTGTGCCTGCGATGAAAGGCAGTAAATCTCCAACTATCGGTACCAAGGATTTCAGTCACCCATTGCGTACTATGGATGATTTCGATGAAACAATAGATGATTTTTCTTTGGCAAGCATCGCTTTGTCTTTAAAGGCTATATCTATGAATTTTACTTTGTTAGATATCTATGGTGCATCAGACAGGCTTCTCTTCTCAGAAAAAGATTATCGCACTCCATCAAATAGCAAGGTCATATCAGCCCTGCAGGGGTTGATGTGTGATAAAGACTTCTGTACACTTTACTCTCTTTTCATGCTTGCTTTGGCAAGAAAGGAACTTTCTACATGTTCTTTCAGGTTGTTTATTGGCGAAAAGCCTATCCTTCCTCAAACAATTGAAGACTTATCAACTGAATGTACATGGGAAGAGTGGGAGGAGGCTTTTATTGATGAATGGGGTGTAAAATATAGCAAAGATGGAAGAAAGTTATTGGAGGCTCCACAAGTACTAAAAGGATATTATTCTGTTAAGGAGGGTACGCAAATCATCTGTGATAATGCATTTTCAGGGTGTAGTTCTTTGACTAGCATAGTAATTTCGAATAGTGTGGTTATTATTGGGGATAGTGCATTTAGGTATTGTAGTTCTCTGTCCAAAATAGTCATTTCAGATGGTGTGACTCGTATTGGTGATTGGGCATTTTCTTTTTGTAACTCCCTATTAAATATAGCTATCCCAGATAGTGTAACTAGCATTGGTGATGGTGCATTTTTTGCCTGTACTTCTCTGCCCAATATAGTTATCCCTGACAGCGTGACTAGCATTGGTAAACAAGCATTTTCTAATTGTGCTTTTCTGTCCAATATAGTTATCCCAGATAGTGTGACTAGCATTGGTGATGATGTATTTAGGGATTGTAGTTCTCTATCTAGCATTGTCATTCCAAATAGTGTGACTAGCATTGGAGATGAGGCATTTATGCATTGTAGCTCCCTATTAAATATAGTCATCCCAGATAGTGTGACTAACATAGGTGATTATGCATTTGCACAATGTTGTTCTCTGACCAGCATAGACATCCCTGATAGTGTGACTAGCATTGGAAATGGTGTATTTTGTGAATGTCTCGCATTGGAATATATATTCATTCCTAAAAGCGTAATTTGTTTAAAAGGAAATCCGTTTTTTGGTTGGAATGGTAAGTTAGAATGTTTATCCCCCAATTTCATGTATGAGTGTGATATATTATTCAATAAAGATAAAAGTGAAATCATTTCTTTCAGAAATCAAGAAATAGAATCATATATCATACCTAATAGTGTAAAGAGCATTGGTGATAGTGCATTTGCTGGTTGTTGTTCTCTGGTTAGTATTGTTATCTCAGATAGTGTAACTAGCATAGGGAAAGAAGCCTTCTGTGATTGTCGTTCTCTGTCCAAAATAATCATTCCAGAGAGTGTAAAGAGCATTGGTGATAGTGCATTTGAATTTTGTAGATTTCTGGTCAGTGTTGTCATACCGGAAAGTGTAACTAGCATTGGGGGAAAAACCTTCTCTAATTGTGGTTCTCTGTCCAAAATATTCATTTCGGATAGTGTGACTAGCATTGGTGATAGTGCGTTTTCTGGTTGTGATTCTCTGTCAGAGATAGTTATTCCTTCTAGTGTTACTAGCATTGGTGAAGAAACATTCCATGGTTGTAGCTCATTGTCAATAATAACCATTCCTGATAGTGTGACTAGCATAGGAAATGGTGCTTTTGCAGGCTGTAGTAATTTGCCATACAATCTTAAACAAGAATTAATATCTCGTTTTGGTGATGAACTGTTTCGGTCACAATTACCTTAAAGTGTTAGTACAACTAACCAGAGAAAAGTAGAGGGATAACTGATGAGGAAGAGGGAGCAAGTTCAATCGTTTGTCTGTTAATGTGTATTCATTATATTATCATCTGTTTCAAAGTTATGGAAAAGAAAACAATATTATCTGTGAATCAGTACACTAAGGTACTTGTACCGGCATCTTCCTATAAATTGGAAGAAGACCCAAGATTACTCATACCATTTACAAGTGGTGATAAAATTGGCTTTGTTGATAAAAATGGTATCATCATCGTTGAGCCACAATATGATATGTATTATGGTGACTGCTATAGTCAAGAAGACAAAATCAGAGTCGCAGTTGAGGATATTTATGGTTTTGTCAGAGGTGGTGGTAATGTAGCATGTTATAGGCGTCTCTTGTATGGACTTATAAATTCTAAAGGAGAGGTCATTTTAGAACCATCCTTTCGTCATCTGATACCTGCAATAGGAAATAAGGAGCTATATACAGTACAGAATAAAGAATCCCAATACGGGGTGTTACGTACAGATGGTTCTGTTGTTGTTCCATTTGGTAAATACAATTGGATTGATGGATTTGACAATGGACTTGCAAGAGTAAAAATAGGAGGCGTAACAAATGGAATAAACGAAAGTAAATGGGGACTTATTGACGAGGAGGGTGAGGTAGTCTTGCCTATAGAGTATGATACAATATGGACGTTCTATGGCAAGAAACGCAACTCTACCAATGTCGTAAAAGGAGGCTTTTCGCAAAATATGGATTTCTCGAGTATCTTGGGGCGAGATAAAGCCTATGAAAAGAAAAGGGACTCATATAAGAGCGAATACGAAGGACATGAACAAGATGATTCAATTATATAAGAATGAGTTATGACAAATATTATAGATAAAATTAAAGGAACAATATATGGGCAAGCCATAGGAGATGCCCTTGGCCTTGGTACCGAAGGAATGACGGAAGAGGAAATAAGCCAGAAATATCCTAATGGTATTACCCACTATAGTGATATATTTCAAGACCGTCATAGAAGAAGATGGAAAATTGGTGACTGGACTGATGATACGGACATGATGCTGTGTATCGCAAATGCAGTCATAAAAGATAAAGGCGTCAATCTCACAACCATTGCTCAAAATTTTAAAGATTGGGCCATGGGGGAACCTATGGGTATTGGTCAGACGACCTACAAGGTTTTAAATCTTGCAGATTATGTAGAAAAGCCATTTGATGTTTCCAAACTAATATGGGAGATGAGTTATCGTAAAGGGGCTGCTAATGGAGCACTCATGAGAACTTCCATTGTGGGTACTTTCCCAAAAGCTGTAGAAGAGTGTGCTGTGAATATATGTAAGCTGACTCATTATGATCCTCGTTGTGTAGGTTCATGCGTGATAGTATCAGAGCTGATTCATAGCCTAATCTACAAAGATTTTGGCTTGTCATATCATGACATCTTTGATATAGCCATGAAATATGACAAGCGCATCATAGGGTTTATAGACCTGTCTTTGTCTCCTGATATTAGAACTTTAGAATTGCAAGACCAGAAATCTATGGGCTATACTTTGAAATGCCTGTCTGCTGCATTATGGGCATATTGGCATGCAAGATCATTTGAGGACGGTTTGCTTGCTATAGTGAGAGCAGGAGGTGATGCTGATACAAATGCAGCTGTTGCCTGTGCTATCCTGGGAGCTAAATTCGGATATGATGCCATACCTGAAGAGTATAAGGAGGGCTTGATTTATAGAAAGGAACTTGATCAGGTTATCACTGGTGTTGCAAATATTATAAACGCTCAAGCGAACCTCTAATATCTATTCATAGAGGGGGAGAGAATATCAAGAGTCACAAGGAAAATGAATATAATACACTCCGACTCTAGCTGACTGACATATTTTGAAGTCAGCAAGATTCGGAGTGTATGAAAAATAGGAACTATAAAACAATAACATGGCTTTTCCCTGATAGCTATGTTGAGTAAAATAAGGAGAACAAAGCTCCGTAATACTTAAAACCTGATGGAGTGACAGTAACCCTATCATCAAAAATCTCTATATATCCTCGAGAAAGACAGAAGTCTAATTGTCCAGAGTAATAAGTTCTGGCATCGCACCCCAGTAATTCGCTAAGTCTTTTTAAAGAGAAAGAACCATTATAAGCGCCAATAGCAATGTATTTTGCCGCAAGTTCTTTAGGTGGAAGATGATAAACATATTCTTCTGTAAAAGTTTTGCTTTCTAACAAATCCTTGAATGATGTTTTAAGTTTGCCAACATTATAGGATATTCCATTACGGCTCATGCTTTGTGCTGAAATACCAAATCCCTTATAGGAACCAGCATTCATCATTCTTTCTCTCAAATAAGAACTTACACCAATATCATTAGAACTTTTAGAAAAAGTATTCTGTCCGAAGCGGGCATGATAGCCTAAATCAAGCAAACTATGATATAAGAAAGAATATGCATCATATAACTCGTCTTTTGACATGTGAACTGAGAGTGTAAACTAAACTGTGTCAAGCTACAATAAAAGTAGTTTAACACAGTTTTTATATTATGGACAACTTAGAAATTGATTACAAGAAAGCAGCTCAGCAGTTGCGTA